>NZ_JBIALD010000023.1:0-145625 GCF_042873115.1 Streptomyces sp. NPDC005017
AGGTCACGGCCTCCTCGTCAGGCGCGGTCAGCGTGGTGCCGTCCACCGCGACCACGCGCAGCCCCCGGTAGAAGGCGCAGGCCTGGCCGCGGCCGGCTACCGGGCCGGCCAGCACCTCGAACAGACGGCGCAGCGGGGCACTGCCCAACCGACGCCGGGCCCGCGACAGCGAGGAAGCACACGGCCGGACCGCCGTCCGAGCCCCGATCCCCGTCGTGAGCTTGCCCCACACCGCCTGGTAGGAGGCGTTCTCGAAGAACGCGAAGGCCAGCACGAAGTACACCACCACGCGGGAGGGCAGCAACCGAACCCTGTGCTCGTGGGCACCGGTGTCATCGAGCACCGCATCAACAAGGTCGAGGTCGATGACCTGCGTCAACTCGCCCAGTTGACCAGACGCGTACACGTCCGACGATGGCGCCCCGGACCGGACACTGACAGACTTCTGAGACAACGGGACCCCCGGATCACTCGTCCCCAGGCTTCGACACCAAAGGGACTACCAGGGGTCCCGCCCCCTTGACAGGGCGCGCAGTCCAAAAGCAACGGTGTTGCACACAGCGGGACGCCATCCGTTCACCGAAGCAGAGATCATCGAGCGGTTCGTGGGCTCGTCCACCGAGGTCTACACCGCAGCTGTCGAGGAACGTGTCGGTCGGCGCCTGGAGAAGGACTGGCAGCGACAGTACGAGCATCTGTACGAGGCTGCCTTCGAGGCCGAGTTGACCGCTGTCGATGGCGTCGCAGAGGTCTTGGGCCGCCTCACCACAGGCGTCTGCGTCGCATCGAACGGTGATCACGCCGGCATCCGGAGAAGCCTCGAGATCGTTGATCTGACAGGCCACTTCGAGAACCGCATCTTCAGCGCGACCGACGTCCGCAGAGGCAAGCCGGCACCCGACCTCTTCCAGTACGCCGCACGTTCCATGGGGGTGCTACCCGAGCGGTGCGCGGTGGTCGAGGACAGCGCCTACGGAGTGCAGGCAGCGCGGGCCGCAGGCATGCTGTCCTTCGGATACTGCGGCGGCCTCACCCCGGCCTCGCGGCTGGAGGGTCCGGGAACAGTCGTGTTCGACGACATGCGCAATCTTCCCGAACTGCTGGCGACCGCCAAGGTCTGAGCTCGCGCAGCCCCTCGTCCAGAGCCACTCCCGTCGCCGCGGTACAGCGAGCACGTCAGCCCATCGCTACGCCAGATCTCAAACGCGGTGTGATACGCGCCATTGGCGCGGATCGTGAAGCTCACAATTGCGCAGCAGAGACGGCAGACCCCTTCTCGTCAACGAACGCCTTGGATGCGGTTCGAACGTTGTCAAGTACTGCTTGGGCCCTTTGGTCGATCATGCGAGTGAACACCTCTTGCGATATTCCCAGCAGAACCGCCCAAGCGATTATCTGCCCGGTGTTGTCCAGATCCGAAAGGCCGGGTATGACATTCCCACGGATCAGCAGAAGCCCGACGACGGCGCAGACTGCGCCGGCCGGAAGCTTGAGCAGCAACAATGTTCCCGGTATCGAGTACGGCAACGTGGTGCCCTGGATGCGACGCAGCGCAAGGGTGCCGATAAGGGCGGCGCCGGCAAGTCCCACGACCTCGACAATCGCAACATCTACGCTCTGAGGCTCTGTCCCCACAGGGCATGCAGGATTTGTTTTTGGATCATCGAAACACAGCGCGAGGGTCGAGGGGCTGATAATTCCCCAGATGGCCAATGCCGCAGCAATGATCAACATGCCCGCGATTGCCAGGAGTACGCAGTTTCGGAATGAGCGGACTTTCGCACGCTCGATTTCCTCTGCGCCATTGGCCGCCTGCAGGGCAGTCACTGCAGCTTCCCGAAAATCAGGAAGGAGTTTCCCGTCCGAGCTCATCAACTCACGCTCGAGCGCCTGGCGGCGTGGGTCTTGGATGCCCAGGTGATGCTTCACTTCGGCCAGGACTGCAGGACCCTGCCACCTTAGATCATCATCGGGTGTCAGGCGCAGAATCTCTATCTCCGCCTTGTGCAGGTTGGAATAGACACGGTCAACGTCCGAGCCGTACCAACTGGCCTTCCATCTGGGCTTGTTTCTGGCAGCATGTTCGGCGTTCAGCAGATGCTCTCGAGCCGCCGCCATCTCACCCTTGCCGAGCTTTCCGTTTCCTCTCTCCAGCTTGTTCAGTTGGAACCTGAGCTCTCCAATCCTCGCCAAGGCGCGCTCACGCCAGGACGGCCTGCCCTCATCCGATTTTGATCTGACCGAATGGACGCCATCACCCTCGCGGATACTCTCCGGCGATGACAATTCCATCGCCAAGTGGACTTCCGCCTGAGGGACATCATCGAACAGGAGCCGTCTGAACTCACCGTTGGAAAGTTCCATTTGCAGCTGGTCGTAGGTCAACTCAAGTGTTCGATCTGGCGTTGCTTCAACCAGTTTAGTACTGTCCAGTGCGGCGTCTTTGAAGAGGTCCCTTCTCATCTCCGTCACCCACTGAGGAACCGAGAACCCTTCCTGCTTCAACGGATACCAACACCACAGCGACAGGGAAAACTCTGCATCCACCGGCAGAACTGGGCGATCTTGTAGCAGCGCCCTTTCCTGTGCCAGCGCAAAACACCCGGCCAGAACGTCCTGCAGTGACTCTCCCGCGGAAAGTCGCGGCTCTACAAGCAGAGCGAGATTTCGGGAAAAGTTTGCATCAAACGGTGCGGTGGGAAAATCGTCCATCGTGGTCGACCTCCGCTCATTCCCTATCGCTCAACAGCGAGGCAGTATTGCTCGGCAGACCCGGCCCTCGAATACATCCCCATCGGCTGTGCGAAAGGTGAGCTGTTCGCTTTCGCCCGAGCATTCCGGTTCAAGTCGAATCGCAACACCGAATCGATGGACCCCGACCGGGATCGTCAACCCCGCTTCGAATGTACGGCCGCCCCGTCAGTACGGCGTCATCCCACCGTCACCGTGCAGCGGGACCCGGCCCCAGGAGGCCTGCTGAGCCTGCCCAGCCTCAGCAGGCCTCCTGGCGGCCCTCACCGCCCGGCACCTGCCCGATGGACCGCCGCCCTTCAGGAGCGCGTCGCCGTCCCGCATCCGGAGCCGTCGGCCTCCCGCATCCGGGATTCCATCGACGTGCTCCGGTCGTACGGATCGACCTCGGGACCGTCCCCCGGGCGCGAGGAGGCGAGCTCCGCGCTGAACTCTGGAGTGAGATAGCCGGTGTAGGTGTCGCAGCCACCGTTGGTCGTGTCCACCGAGTAGGACACGAGGGAGAACGTGTCCGGCTCGATGATGATCTTCGCAGGGTCGTCCCAGCTCATCACGACCTCGCGGCGCACGATGGTCCGCGTCACCTCGTCGCCGCCCTTCACCGCGCGGGCGACCGGATACACGTAGGTGACATCCGTGGTCACCTCCAGCGCACCGCGCTCGCCCTCCCGGAACGTGATCCGCCCTCGCACCTTGACCACGTCGCCGACGAGCCGGATCTTCGCCTTCTCGAACCGGCTGAACAGAAGTCGGGGATCGTTCTCCTGAGTGGGCGAGCGGAACGCGGCCGTCAGGTAGTCCTGGACGTCCTGCTGGTGAGGATTGATCAGGGCGATCGCCTTCTTCGGCCGCTCCCCGAGCAGAACGTCACGATCCAGACTGGACGCGGCGAGAAAGTCCCGGGTCTTCTCCAGCGCCTGGGCGACCTGGGCCTTGCTCATCCACCCGGTCGCCCGAGCGACAGGCACGCCGATCCCGGCCGTCCCGTTCCCCCACCGCAAGGCAGGCGATCCCTTGAAGGGCTCCTCCAGGGTGGGGGTGTCCGCCGCCTGTGTCGGCGGAGGCTGGTCGGGCCGTGCCGACTCGACGGCGAGCGGCGGACTCCCGTCTCCCCCGTCTCCGCCGTCGAACCACCCGGTCACCCGGTCCGGATCCACCGCTACAACCAGGAGGACGACCGCAACCACAAGACCGACCGCGTACCAGCCCTTTCCTCGCTGCCGACGTACGGGCGGATGACCACGCCAAGGCGCCGGCCGGTCGCTCCCCTCCCGCAACCGCCGCGCCACGGTACGGGCTCGCGCCGACGGCTCCTGCGGCGCTCCCGCGGTGCCCCTCTCGGCGTCGCGAAGGAAGCGCTCCCACTCTTCGTCCGGTATGGATCCCTCACCCTTGGCCACGCCGGGCCCCACCCTTCTCGCGCACCCGGTCCCACCCCAGGCGATGATCTTCCGAGCATCATCGCACAAGCGTGCGAGGGGAGTTGGCCCGGTTCGGTAACGGCACCTCGCTTGGCTCGCCGGTGCGCGGCACGGCCGGGTCTCCAGGCGTCTGGCCGCGGCGCAGAATCGGGAACATGGAACGCGAGAGCGCTGCGGGGCCGGCTGCGCTGAGCGAGGAGCCGCGCCGGCATGAGCAGGTGGAGGCTGCGCCGGCCGCAGCGGTCGCGGTCACCGTGCAGGCTCTGGTGAGGGAGTAGGAACGTACCGGGGCAGGGCGGACACAGCCACGCGGCAGCCCGCTGAACCGCTCAGGTCTCCGGGTCCCGTCGGACCGGGACGCCCGCCGTCGGCCCGGCAAGCGGGGAGCCGTATCCGCCAGTGACGAGGTGGTGGGTCGAGCGGCACCCAGACCAGGTCAAGCGACGGCAAACAAGACTCATCGCCGACCTGAGCGCCCTCGGGGTCTACGCATCCGGCCTCACGTCCGTCAGCCCTCCCACGTCCCAGCCCATAGAGCCGGGTCAATCGGCCACCCCTTCGGGCGGCCATTCTCCGAGCTCCCCCGCGGCCGGGGCGTTGCGGCAAGGTGCAGAGAGCCAGCTACTCCAGACACTGTTCGTAGCAGTGGCCCTCGTGCCACACACAGCAGGCATGGTGTGACGACCGCACCACATCGTCGTCTCGATCACGGAACTCTGTGATGATCCGACCGTCCTCAACCCGTGACAGACCCACCTGCCTGGTGAAGTCGATCTTCAACGTCTCAAGTTCGCGCCTCAAGCAACGCACCGAATATCTGCGGGCGGCTTCGGGGTATCGGGCGAATACCTTGTCGATCTCGGCAAAGAACTCAGGATCGCGCTCAGGTCCGCACGCAGGCTTCTTGTTCATGGTCACCCTCCGCACCAGCGACCGCTGTCGCAGGATTCTCAGCTGTGGAGCAGATCCCGCCTTTCCCGTGCGGGACCGCCGCGCGTTGTCCTCGAAGTACAGATACCCACCCTGTCGAAATCTCGGCCTGAATCGACGGTACGGCAGTGCCGTCAGTGCGGCGTTACTCCGCCGTCACCCTCTGATGGTTTTGGGCCAGCCGCAGGTGCCTCGGGCTTCCCCGCGATGATGGACACGATTACCGAGGTTTTCAGGTTGTTCCTTGGCTCTCTTGGCGATGTGGTCGTCACTGGACATGAGCTCGGCACGGCCTCGCCCCAACGGACACGGTCGCGTCCCGTCCACGACTGGTGATCACCGTATGTCCGTTCGGAACGGCAGGGGACTCGTAGATCACGTCGGTGCTCGGCTCGTGGCCGTGGCGGCGGGGCTGCCGTAGACGGCGTATGCAAGCCAGGTCGGGTCGCCGTCCAGGTCCCTGGTGGCCCGGCGGGCGGCCAACGATGCCTGCCCCAAGGGCATTCCGCCGTCGAGGAGTTGTCCGTAGAAGGCCTTCGCGAACTGCATGGCCGAGTCGGACCGCACGGGCCACAGCGTGCCGATGAACGCCCCCGCGCCCGCCTTGAGGAAGGTCTGGGCCCACCCGAGCGTGTCACTGAACCATGGGATCTCCCCCGCGCTGCGACAGGCGTTGAAGAACACCAGGGGCTGGTGATCACGCAGGCTGCCGGTTTGCGCAGCCGTCGCGAGGTCGCGGGGGGTGAAGTGTCCATCGGCCATGCGAACGCGGGACCCGGAACGGGAGAAGCCGTTGTGGCAGGCGAAGTGCAGAAGGCCGGCATGGCCGCTCTCGACCAGGTCGGTGAGAGCCTCACGTTCGGTGAACAACCCGGCGTCGACCACGTCGCGCCCGAGCAGATTGCGCAGTTCTGCTATCTCCACTCGCGCCTCCGCGGGTGAATCCGGCGGCATGACGAAGGCGGCACCCGGGACGGCGATCCGATGGACACGGTCCTGACGGAAGACGCGGCGCACGACAGGCAGCCACTCGGCGAGAAAGCCGTTGTCGTGACCCTTGTCCAGCGGGTAGAGAAGCTCCCAGGGCACGAAGTCGTGCTCTCCGAGGACCGTGAAGGACGTGATCCGGTCCGCCTGTTCCCAGAACTGCCGCTGTACGGCCTCCGGAACGGCCGACGACCACAGCTGAACGCCCTCGTTCTTCAGCCGCTTTCGGAGCGCGGCCGCCGAGGCGGGTGAAGCGCCGCCGGCTCGGGTGGCCGCCTCGCGCAGTTGGTCGTAGATCTGCTCGGTCGCCGCGCTAGGATCTCCACCGCGGTAGCGGAACAGTTCCGGCGGATAGCAGGTCTCGCTCAGCAGCTGGAAACTGAACGAGCCGTCCTCGGCACGGTGGACCTGGAGTGTGGCCTCTCCTGGTTCGAAGGCGATGCCCGGCAGCACCGCCCGCCGACGCGGACCGTCTCTCGTCACCCCGCCCTCGGTAACCGAGATCTGGAGATGCACCGCTCCCAGATACGTTCCCTGATGGAAGGCGCGGACCGTCACCTGATGAAGACCCGAAGCCATCGTGCGCAGGCCGAAGTACAGGACATCGGAATCGCTCCCCGGGTACACGATGAGCTCCTGGGTGAGATCTCCCAGCGCACGCAGGCCCTGCGCGGTCACGGTGATCGTCAGTCGCGTACCCCCCTCGGGCACCAGGAACGATCGCATTCGAGCACTGTGCGCCCAGGGCTCTCGGGTGATCTGTACATGCAGGGGGACCTCGCGGTCCGGGGCGGCCTGCTCCGCCAGTTCGGCGACCAGGTGATGCGGTTCGGACAGTCCCTCCGCCCCGCCCGAGGGAGCTGGCTGCCGCTCCTGCCATGACCAGGCCGATGCACTGCCCATTCCGAGGGCGGGCTCCCCGCGCTGCGACGGCCCGGTGGCACCGCCGCCCGCGGCGAGTTGTGGGGCCGCTCCGACGCCGTCGACGAAGTCTGCCTCCTCGTCCACCGGAAATCCGCGCATCGGAGACGGCGCCTGACTCGCCCAGGGCGGATCCTGCGGTCGGACCGGAGCAACGGGCGAGGTCTGCGGAGGGGTGCTCTGCTGGGCGTCGCCGCGATATGACGGCGCCGCGGATGCGGGTGAACCACCGAGCGTCGACTCGTGCCCGACCGCACCGTCGGCCCCGCTCCGGCCAGGTTCCATCGACGAGCCGTCCCGGCCACTGGGATCAGTTCCGGCCTGACGTCCCTGCGCCGTCTTCCGCCGCAGGCTGCTGAGTCGGCCGCGCACGTCCTCGGGCGCCCGCGAGATCTGCGGCCCGGACGGCTGCTGCCGAGCTCCACCAGATGCCATGTCGGCCCGTGGTACCCGGCGCGGCAGGCCGGAAGGAGTGACACCGCCCGCGGACGGTCGACGGATCCGATCGGCCTGCCCGCCAAGGTCGTCGTTCGCGGAGCCCCGCCAGGCAGGCGTGACGGGACCCTGTGGAGAGGTGGGCGCAGTCTGCGACCGCTGCGAGGCCGGGGTCAGGCCGTCGCCGGGTCTCTGGTCCTGCCGCGCCTGGAACCAGTCGGCCGCCAGCGCGTCGTACAGCGGCGTACGTTCCTCGACGGGAGCCGTCGGAGGTGCCTCGGAGCCCTGTCGCGCGGAGTTCTGAGAGGGCGCATGCGGGGACAGACCGCTGCTCGAGTCGTGGACCCGCGGCAGTTCCACGTAACCAGTGCTCTGTGGGTCGTCCCGACTGTCGGGCGCAGCGAAGACCTCTGGGGGCGGCACCTGTTCCGTGGACGGCGGCTCCACAACGCGCGGGTGCCTCTCGCGCAGATACGGTGGGCGCGTCGGCGGCTCAGCAGGCAAGCCATCGGGCGGCGGCATCAGGGGCGTTGGCGAACTGACGAGGTAGGGTCCGCCCGCGCCGGGCCGACGGTGAGCCGCGTCCGGCTCGTCGACACGCCGGTTCTTCGTGTGCGGGAAGCCCCTCGCGAGCACCGCCGCCAGTTCGCGATACGCCTCCCAAGTCGCTTCCCGCGCATGCTCCAGGTTCGCGAGGCCACCGTGCGCGAGTTGTTCGTCGAACGGCACGACGACGACGCTGCGGCAGGCTCCCGCCACCTGTTCCGCGGCTTCACGGGCATCGAGCGACGTCCCGCCGCCTCGGACGTCCGTCAGGACCACGTGACTGCGATCCGCGAGGTAACGATAGGTGGCCAGGGCGTCGACGGTGGCTGCGATGCTGGACTCGGACAGGCTGCTGACGAATACGTGCTGGTCGGACCCGGTCAGCGCGACGAAGGTGGTCAGATGGCCAACGCCGGTGGGACAGTCGCTGAGGACGACCCCGTACGAGTTGAGGGCAGTGAGAAGGGCGCTGTACGAGACCGGGTCAAGCGGCTCTCCCGGTGCGGTGGCGCCCGCGTCGTCGGCGAGGATCTCCAGTCCGGAAGCCGCCCTGAAGGTGAACTCCCCTATACCGGATCCGGAATCGCGGACACGGGCGGCCAAGTGCCGTAAGTCCACTCGCGTGTTGTGCGTGGGGGTATGGCGTCTCAACGCGCCATCACTGGCGTCCACCGCGATGATCGGGTCGTCCCGCTCGTAAGCGAGCACGGCGCCGAGGCCGGCGATGGTCGTGGTCCTGCCGACGTTGCCGTACGGGCTGACCACCGCGACGAGGTGGGCGCCCGCCGGTGGAACGGGCGTACGAATCACCTTGCGGAGGTCGGGCCTGCTGTGCGGGCTGGAGGCGCTCCTGCCCCGCCACCACCGGCGACCTCTCGCCGACATCGGTCCTCCCCGGTCTCGCGCCGCTCCGGCCCTGTCCGTCCTCGCACCTACCAGCTCGCGCCAAGAACGGCCAGGACGTCCCACCACATCGAGCCCGCAGACGAACGGCGACCTACCGGACCCACCCAGTCACGATGCTAGGTCGAGCAGCGCGGCGCCATGCGGCGCTCCGATCAATTCCCTTGCAGGAGCGGCCTTTACCAAGGTTGATGTCATTGTCGAAGCCCGGCAAGCCTCTGGAGCCGCGATCGCGCGCTGCGACTGCGGATCGTCCAGGCCCGCCCCTGCGGGATCTCTCCCGCCACGACACCGGGCCGGCGGCGCCCCTACCCACCGCGACGACCCCTTCGGCCGGGCGGGCCGGGGCGTCATGGCGGACAGCGTCGTGTTCGGACGTGAGATCCCGCACCGGCCGTGCCCCGGCAGAGTCCCGCGGGTCTTGCGCCCCCTCACACTCGACGGGGGACCACTCTGCCGTCTCTGATTTCGGAGTCCTTCGGAGTGAATGACCGGGGACACCTCTCAATTCAACCCACTTATTAGCCGAGGATGAACAACGAATCGACGCCCAGGAAAGGAACAGAGCAATGACGATTGAAAATGATCTGACAGACGCCCAAAAAGGCGTGTACGCGGAGAACGCCTCCGCACTCGACAAGGCCGAGGAGCAGCTCCGGATGGCCCAACAGGAGGCCCGTGCGAGGCTGAAGGAAGTGGGCATCGATAACGAGGGCGTAACCGAGTGCATGAAGTGCGGATGTCCGGCGTATGTGCCGACACCTCACCATCCCGGCGCGTTTTGCCCGAGAGAATTCTGCGGGCACTCCTGGGCCAGTCATATTTGGTGACAGAGATCGTCCCGTGAATCTTTGGGCCTTTCCCGTGCCGCCGCTGCCGAGCGCAGGCGCAAGGACGCGGAGGAGCGGGCAGCCGCTCCAGCCCGACGCCGCCGGAACGCCGAGCAGCGGGCACGAGCGCGTTCGGAGGAGCGTCAGGCGGAGCTGCAGCGGCTGGCGGGCTTCTTCGAGTACGCGGACATGGACCCGCTGGCATGGGAGACCTGCACACTGATGGTCCGCTCCGCCTCAGGCAAGGCGATCACCTACGGCGATCAGCCCCTCGCACGGCATCACCCAGCCCGCCGTCGACCGCAGGGGCGCCAGCGTCAGCGCATGGATCAAGATCGGCAATGACGCCAACGTGGTCATCACGGGCATCACCTGCGGCTGACCAACACCCTCTGCGCCTCGACGGCCGCCCAAGACGTCGAGGCGACAGCGGACGCCCACGTCGACGGCTCCTGGAGACAGTGTCGCGCCACACGGACGCAGCAGCACACATTCCACCCCAGGCGGGCTGGCCTGCCACACAGGAGGCCAGACACGTAGGCACTGAGCGAGACTGAGGCCGCAACAACCGTGCACGCTTCCGCCTTCGGCATGCTGCCCCCACGCTCCGTGGACGCCGCCCAGCAGTCCGTGGCGGCGGCACTCACCACCGCGCGGGACGCACCACCGGTACTGCAGGAACGGCTCGTCGGCGCGGTGCAGGACAGCTTCATGCACGGCTTTCACGTCGCCTGCTTCGCCGCGGCGTGTATCTGCCTGCTCGGATCGTTCGCAGCGTCGGTTCTCCCCGGCCGCCCGACACCCACCCTCGGTCGAACGAGTGAGACAGCAAAGGACACATCGCCCGCAGCCGATCGGCTGCCCGGCTGAACGGTCGGCCCATGCTGCTCGGGAAGACGCCCACAACCAGCGCCTCTCCAGCCCGGGCGCCCTGCGGGACCTTCACTCCTGGCCTCCCAGCGACCTCAGACGTGAGGCGACAGGACCTCGATGATCTCGGCGATTCCGACAGCGGGTCGGGCCTCGTGCATGGTGATCACATCACCGGGCTTCAGATGCTGCCACCGCTCGTAGCACAGGGGGCCAGGCGGATGTCGGTTGTCTTCCCTGGCCGAACTGCGGTGCGAACTCCACCCAGAGCCGTGCGATGTTCACGCCCTGCTGTCCCGCTGCGGTGACCGATGTCCCACAGAGGACGGAGCCGGCCGTCACCGGAGAAGGCACTCTGGCGTCCGCCCTCGTCAGCGGACAGCAGGGTCAAGGTTGCACGGATAGTGCCATGTCTGACCTCCCACCCTCGCCACTCGCACCAACGGCGAGTGCGGTCGAGCATCATCTGCCGAGCGGCTTCGGCGAGCTTCTCCCAGAAAGCGGTGGACACCGGACGGGCATCCGCGATCTCGATGAGCACGTCCAGCGCCATCTCCCACTCCTGGAGCTGGATGTCCTCGCGAACGTCCGCCACCGTCTGGCCGTTCTCCGCCACGGCGTCCTCGGGCAGCAGCTCGGCGGCCTGGCGAGCAGTGGGTACGCGTCATCCATGTGCTGGATTGTCGCCTGGTCCAGGGCGCCTTGTCACAGGTGACCACGAAGGACGCAGCAGGGCGCGACGCGCCGCCCTGACCAGGGATCGCGAGGCCATCAAGGCGGCCGGCAGCGCGAGTTCAATCCGAATCGGAGGCATTCCCTGCCATGGCCAGGATGTCCTTGTTCCCCTCGCCCCAGCCCGCGGTCATGACGATCTCATCGATCTTCCAACCAGTGGTGGTCCTGGCCAGCCCGAATCGGTATGTGCCGTACAGGGACCACTGTGGCGACCCGTAGGGATTGGCTAGCCGGTGCGCGGACCGGAAGGAGGCGGTCAGCATCCCGCGATCACCGTCGACCGTGACCAAGTGGTTGCCGAGCAGGTGCTGCGTGGCGTCGAAGGCACCGATCAGCTTCGACCACATCCCGGTCACCTCAGCCGCCGTCAAGACCTGCGGCTCGCCCCCGTAGATGCTGGTGAAGTCATGAACCACCTTGTTGCCGAGAAGTCCCGGCAGTGACGCCCAGTCACGGGTGTCGACGCTCCACATCATCCGGGTGCAGGTCTCGATGATGTCGTAACGGTCCTGAAGCTCCATGATCACTCCTTCGTGAGGGACGGGACGGGCAGCAGCCCGCGTGCGTCGAGCACCTGGCGGGCGATCGACATGGCCGCCAAAGCGCGGGGGAAACCGGCGTACGGGACGGCTTGCGTGATCGTCTCGACGATCTCCAGCGGCTGGACCCCGGCTCCCAGCGCGGAGCCGACATGGGCCTCGATCTGCGCCTCCTGGCCGCCAAGTCCAATAAGAACGCCGAGGATGACCAGTTCGCGCCGCCCGGCGTCGAGTCCGGGCCGGGCGTGGATGTCGCCGTAGGCGAACTCGACGGCCAGCCTCGGGAGGTCCGGCGCAATGTCGGCCAGCGAGTCGTAGACCCGCTGCCGCAGCTCGCCGGCCCCACCCAGTTCGGCCTGCCGGGCTCGTCCCCGCTCGTACCGTGTCGGCATGTCCGGACCTCCGGGCTCGTGCGATGCGTACAGCTGACAGCCTGCCGCCCCATGGCAATGCGCCCCAGGCCCTCCCTTTACGGGTACTGCCAGGGCCACCCTGCGCCTCGCCATATCGAATTCAACGGCGAAGGCGATCACTCCAGGCTGGTCAACAGTCTCAAAGGTGTCAGCTCCCGCTACCTGCGCGCCGAGTACACCGGGCGGATCAACCGAATCGGCATGGGCTCGGCGTTCTGGGCACCCTCGTACTTCGTGGGGTCATGCAGCGGCGCACCACTGAGCATCGTCAAGGGCTACATCGAGAAGCAGAAGCGGCCTACCTGACTGCAGCCCGAGGCGCAGGGAGATCCGGTGCTGCGCGCCTGCGGGCCGAGGCACGCATGCCCGCCCGGCCTGAAGACCGGGATTCCCTGCGAAGATCAAGGGATGGAGAACCTGGGAGCTTTCCTGAACTCTCGCCGGGCCCGCGTGACCCCCGAGTCCGTCGGCCTCCGGCCCGGCGCCCGACGCCGGGTGCCCGGCCTGCGCCGCGAGGAAGTCGCCCAACTCGCCGGGATCAGCGTGGAGTACTACCAGCGCCTTGAGCAGGGCAGGTCGGCCGGCCCTTCCTCGGAGGTGCTGGACGCCATCGCGCGGGCACTGCGCCTGGAGGAGGTGGAACGCACCCACCTCATCGCCCTCGCCCACCCTCCACGCCATCCGAATGGTCATCAGCCTGTAGAGGTCCGGCCGCAACTGTGGCGCATGCTCGACGGCATGGCGGGGATCGCCGCCCTCGTCATCAACGACCGCTTCGACGTCCTGGCCTCGAACGCGCTGGGCGCACGGCTCTTCGAGCCGGTACTGAGCGAACCAGGCTCGCAACGCAACCTGGCCCGGCACCTTTTCGTGAGCGCGACCGCCACGCACTTCTACCTCGACTGGGAAGAAGTAGCCGCGGCCACTGCCGCCCAACTCCGGCTCGTCCACGCCCGTCACCCGGCGGACAGCGAACTAGCCCAGCTGATCGACGACCTGGCTGCTGCCAGCCGGTCCTTCCAAACCCACTGGTCAGCAGGCGACGTGGAGCTGCGGGCCGCCGGAGCGAAGAAGCTCAGACACCCCGCTGCCGGCGTGCTGGCCCTGCACTACGAGAACCTCGACCTGCCCGGCGACCCCGGCCAACGCATCGTCGCCTTCAGCCCGGAGCAGGACACGGCCACCGAGACCGCCTGGCAGCTCCTCACCGCCTCGCTCCCCCACCGCCCAGCCGCCCCAACAGGCGCAGCCGACAAGGCGGATGACGCCTGACCATGCCCAGGAGCGCGCCCAAAGAGAGGCGTACGATGCCTCCCTCAGAACACGGCTCACCCAAATTCGAACGCACATCCTCACCCCGGAGGGCTTCCCGGGCCACTCCGTCTCGCGCCCTCGGCGGTGATCCGAGCAGGCACGGCAGAGACCGGCGGCGCCTCGGGGGGCCAAGTAGCGTCGGCCGTAACGGCGCAGGCATGCCTCCAGCCGCATCCGTTCCGCCGTCTCCAACTCTCCGAGCGTCAGCCCGCCCTATTGCGCGTGCCGCATCAGCCCTTGTACCGCCGGGCGATCAGGGAAGAGTAGGTGCCTGCCTTTCCCGGAAGTGGGGCCGGTCAACCTGCGGCCTCTGCGACGATGGTCGTCAGCGCGGGCGTCACGGCGATGCCCGGCGGTAGCGGACGATGCGGGGGCCGGATGTCCATTCTCGGGGTGCACGGGATCGGCAATGGCAAGTACTTCACGCAAGCCGGCGAGGATCTGGTCTCGGCGACTGAGGCCATCGGGGCCGACTGGCTGGGCTGGATGAGCAGGGGCGGAGCGAAGTACGCCCCGGGCCGGCCGATGCCGGAAGCACTCCCTGTGGCCTATTACGCCGACTGCCTTGCACGCGATGTGGCCATGGGTGCGGCCGATGTGGAGAGCCTGGACCCTGTGGGCCGGGAGCTGTTCGTCACCTGGGTCGAGGAAGTCGGGCGGGAGAGGTTCGGGGCGCAGTGGGCCACTGAGGTCGGTCAGAATGCCGCCCACAAGTGGCTGGTCCGCAGGCCGGCCGAGGCGATGGTCCGGCACTTCGGCCAGAGCCTCTGCGATCTTCTGGCGCGCGCTTCCGACTCGCTGGCCGGCTACTTCGACCCGCAGGACACGAGCCGGCGGGAGAAGGCGCGGCAGCGGGTGGCCGAGGCGATTCGCCTGTACCGGCCGCGGGCGGTCCTCGCTCATTCTCTGGGCAGCGTGGTGACGTACGAGGCGCTGTGCGCGGATCCCGAGCTGGGGAAGGGGATCGAGTTGCTGGTGACGCTCGGGAGCCCGCTCGGTGTGCCGAGGGTCGTGTTCGAACGGCTCGCACCGACGCCGGACGGCAGGGGGATCAGGCCGCCGGGGGTGGGGGTGTGGGTCAATCTTGCCGATGTCGGGGACCCGGTGGCCCTGCCGCCGGGTCGGCTGGGCGAGAGGTTCGAGGGGCTGGACGAGGACATCACGGTGTCGCTGGATGTCCTCAACCCCCATGGGGCGCGGAACTACCTGATGTGCCGCCAGATGACGGCGGTCCTCGGCAAGCATCTGCGTTGACGGCGCGGCGGCCCGCGAGCAGAGCGGTCTCAGTCCTCGTCGGCTTCGACGTGCGTGTGCAGGCCGCCCGCGGAGAACACGGCCACGTCCCTGCCGAAACCGAACAGGAGCCTTCCCTCGGTCAGCCAGCGGGCCCGGTGGACGGGCTCGGGGAAGACCAGCTCCTCCACGAGCCGGCGGGTGGTGAGGTCCCATAGCCGTACCGTGCCGTCCTGGCAGGTGGTGACGACCGTGGGCACCTCGTCCACGGAGGCACAGGTGACGGAGGTGACCATCCCGGTGTGCCCGGCGAGTTCGCCTGACTGTGTCCGGCCCTCCAGGTCCCACAGCCGTACGGACCCGTCGGCGCAAGCCGTCACGCCCGTGGCGACGGAGCCGACCATGGTGCAGTCCACGGCGGTCACCGCGTCGCTGTGCCCGGGGAGCAGTCCGCACTCGGTGTAGGTGGCCAGGTCCCAGAGCCGAACGGTCCGGTCGTAGCCAGCGGTCACGGCGGTCGGCAGGGGGTCGGTGCCGAAGAAGGACACCGAAGTGACCGCTGCCCGGTGACCGCGCAGCGTGCCCGTCGGCTTGCGCTCGCGCAGGTCCCACATCTGCGCCACGCCGTCCTGGTGCGTGACCAGGGCGCGCGGTGCGCCGCCGACCAGGGCGCAGCGGACCGAGGTGACCGGCGAGGGGTGGGGGCCCAGCCGGGCCAGGAGTGTGCCGTCGTCGGCGCCGTGCAGGTGGACGGCTCCGTTGGCTGTGCCGGTCACCAGGAGGCGTTCCTGCTCGCAGCAGTCCATCGCGGAGAAGCCGCCGCGCACTGCGATCGTCGCTGCGGGGCCGGCGGCGGCTCCGTCGTCCGGCGACCAGAGCCGGATGGTGCGGTCCGCTCCCCCGCTGACGGCGAGGACCTGGCCGTTCGTCGTCAGCGCGGCCAGATCGCGGATCGGCCCGTCGTGCCCGGGAGCCGGATTCGGCGCCGGCTCCCGCATCGGCGGCTGTGCGGTGACGTTCCAGGTGCGTACGGTGCCGTCGTCGCTGGCGGATACCAGTGCGTGCGGGGCGGCGGTTCCCGTGGCCAGGGCGGTGACCGCACCCATGTGTCCGCGCAGCACGTGTGCGTTCGCCGGGCTGCCGTCGGGGGACCACTGGTGGATGCGGCCGGCCGCGTCCGCGGAGAAGACGATCGCGCCTTGGTCCGAGGGCAGTACCGCCACGGCGGTGACGGCGTCCTCGTGGCCGCCTCTCGGCTCGCCGTCCGGGGTGCCGTCGGGGAGGTGCCACAGACGCACGGTGGCGTCCGCGGAACCGGTGACCAGGTACGTCCCCTCAGGGGCCGTCCACGTGGTGAGCGCGGTGACCTCGTCCGTGTGACCGGTGAGCGGCTCACCCGCCGGGGTGCCGTCGGGGAGGTGCCACAGACGCACGGTGGCGTCCGCGGAACCGGTGACCAGGTACGTCCCCTCAGGGGCCGTCCACGTGGTGAGCGCGGTGACCTCGTCCGTGTGACCGGTGAGCGGCTCACCCGCCGCGGTGCCGTCGGGGAGGTGCCACAGACGCACGGTGGCGTCCGCGGAACCGGTGACCAGGTACGTCCCCTCAGGGGCCGTCCACGTGGTGAGCGCGGTGATCCGGTCGCTGTGGCCCAGCAGCGGCTCGCCGCGTATCTGTCCGGTGGCCAGGTCCCACAGGTGGACCGGTCCGTTGGCCGACCCGGTGATGAGCACCGGGCCCTCCGTGCCGTCGAGGGTGGTGGCCGTGAGCGCGGTGATCTGTGAGGTCAGTCCGGTGAGCGGCTCTCCCACCGGGGATCCGTCGGTGATGTCGGCGACGCGGATCGTGCCGTCGGCGCCCGCGGAGACGGAGACGGGCCGTCCGTCGAGTTCGAGTACGACCACCGCGTCGACGGCGTCCACGTGCTCGGAGAACACACTCAGCTGGCGGGTGTCCAGGTTGGTTCCCGTGGCCCAGAGCGGCACGGTTCGTGCGGGTGCGGCGTCGACGGCGGGTGTTTCCAGTACCTCGTGCGCGATGTCGGGAAGGCCCCAGCGCATCGCTTCCAGGGCGAGCAGCTGACGCCGGGCTCCGAACGGCAGGTCGCGGATGCGGGCAGGCGATGTCCGCAGAAGCAGGGCCCGCGGATCGGCAGGGCGTGGCAAGAGACCGGTGAGGAGCGGTCCCAGCGCATCGGCGTCGGCGTGTACCAGGAACCCGGGATGGACGAGGATGTCCGGCAGCCGTCCTTCGTCGGCGGCGTGCTGGGCGGCGTGGCGGCGTACGTAGGGAAGGGACCAGGCCGGGTTTCGGGAGGCGGACAGCCCGTCGCGGGAGGCGAGTACGGCGTCCAGGACACCGGTGTGCCGGCACTCGCCGTCGATGTCGTTCTGAGCCGACCTCAGGTAGTCGTCCAGGCCCTGGTTGTACAGCCGGTACAGAAGGGTGCCGTCGGTGTCGGTGGAGACGCGGAGATAGTGCCCTTCCCTGTCCAGCTCCTGCTGGATCTCGTCCGGTCCCGGGAGCGTCCCCTCGGCCATGAAGAGCCGCGCGACGGACCTGACCACGGATACGGGCATGCCTGTGCCGCGGGTGTGCGCGAGCGCGGTGAGCAGGGGCCGGCGCAGTGGCCGCGCAGCCGCCCCGGTCGCCAGGTCGAGGTCCAGCACGCCCGCGAGGTCGCGCGGCACCTTCCCGCCGAGCGCCTCCGCGGAGGTGGCGTCGAAGGCGGGCTGCTGCAGGGAGAGGATGTGGTGGGTGTACAGCCCGGAGATGAGGAATTCTCCACCCCGCTGCTGGGGGAGCCGTTGGGACAGGACCGCGGCCATGCCTTGGGCGAACAGCGGGCGGGCCTTGCTGAACCGCGTATCGGCGTAGTAGGGGTCGGTCCGCAGCAGCATGGACACATAGGCGTGCAGTTCGGTGTTGAGAGTGTCGGCGTGGATCTTCTCCAGGTCGACGGGCAGTCCCGACTCCTGGGCCATCGCGTACAGCGGAGAGGCGGGCTCCTCGTCGCGCACGCCGACCAGACAGTAGGCGAGGGGGGTGCCGTCGGGGCGTCGTTCCGACAGGGGAAGGATCAGTTCGCTCACGACCTCCGAGGGGTTCTCGGCCTCGTCGACGGCGTCCATGACCACCACGGGCGGCAGGGGCAGTCCACGGATCGCCTCGCACAGGCTGCGGGCCGGGGAGAACTCCGCGCGTCCCTCCCGCACGCGTTCCTCCACCCGTAACTGCCGCGCCATGGAGCCGAGGATCGCGGTGAGGCCGCGCCGTCGTGCGTGGACCGCGGCCATGTGCCCGGGCCCGTGCCGGGAGGGGGCGTGTGCGCCGAACGGGGCCAGCCAGATACGGTCGTCGGTCTTGTCGAAGTCCTCGTGCGTCGCGCAGACGAGCACCCCGAGCAGTGCCGACTTGCCGGAGCCTCGCCGCCCGGTGATCAGGCAGAGCCATGGGAGGGCGGGGTCGCCGTCCATGGTGGCGTCCAGCCACTCGGCGACGTCCCGTAGTGCCTGCGACCGTCCGACGAACCCCACCCCCGGCCGGTGGGGCCGTAGCGCCGACTGCCCGGTCGACGCCCGCTGCCAGTGGCCGAAGTCGAGTATCTCGTCCCACTGGACGACCTGTGACACCGACAGCGGATTGTCGAAGAACGGCAGGTCCGGGTACTGCCCGTCGTAGGGGGTGGCGGTAACCCGTTGCTCGCTGGCGCCCGGGGCCGAGGCCAGCGCATCGACCCGTGCGCGGGTGCCCTCCACGAGCCTGGCGAACGGAACGTGGGGCGAGGCGGCGTCGAGACCCAGGGAGGCGGGATCGGTGCACAGGTCGGTGAGAAACGTGGCGAACGCCCGGGTGAGACGGGCGTTGTAGGCGTTGTCGGACTTTTCGCAGGCGCCGATCACCCAGACCCGCCGGTCGAAGCCCGCCGCCTTGTGGATCCATTCCGGCCACGCGGCTTGACCGGCGTGGCACAGGTCGAGGACGAGGAGTGTGTACGGCCGATCCGGGTGATAGGTCTCGACGAGTTCGGACCACCGCTCGACGTCGGTCGTCTCGTCAAGGCCCCCGCAGGCACCCACGATGTGCAGTCGCTCGGCCGGCGGCACCGTGACGCCGTGGCTGAGCACATGCAGAATGCGCGGACCGGGACCGGACACCTTCAGGAACGCTGTGGCCTTCGCCCCCAACTCGGATGCCGTCAGACCGTCGTGACTCTCGAGGGTGTATCCCGCGGTGGTCAGTGCCGTACGCAGGGCCAAGACTTCTTGCGGGAACGGGAGTGCGCGGTGGGCGCCCTGGAACTCGTGGACGGCCAGGCTCATGGCTCTGCCCCGGCAGCCCGGAGTTTCCTCGGAGGCCTCCGGCATCCGGTCATCCTCGATGTCGTTCGATGTGACGCTGTGCGGGCCAGGCTACTAAAGACGACCGTCACGCATGATGGCTGCCGGGCAATCGGTTCGAGGGCCGGGAGCATCTTCAGGTCCACCGCAGTCGCGGGCACCCGGCGGGATGGGGCGCACAGGCCCTAGGCTGGGGTCGAGAGGCAAGCAGGAGGTCGATCCGTTGGACTCGCCGGGCCCCGGGCACAGCCGTGCCCTGCTGATCGGTGTCGAACCGTACGAGTACGGTGGCGATGCCGAGAGCGAGCAACCGTACCTTCCCCCGACAGACATGACGGCCCGTCTGGTGCGGGAGACCGCCGAGGCCTTCGGTTCCCTGGGCTACGCGTGCGTCACCTCCTTCGACGTGGCCCCCTGGTCGGCGCGCTCCAAGGCGGGCGAGTTCCTGCGGCGGCATCCCGACGACACCTGCATCGTCTACTTCGCCGGTCATGGGCATCTCGCGTCGGACGGCCCGGCGCCCCAGTCCGTCTTTCCGGTCGACTCTCCTCATCCCTCGGACCGCTCACAGTCCTGCGTCCTCTTCGTCCTGGACACCTGCGGGGCCCCGGCCGGCGAAGTCGACAGGATTCGAAGGTCTCTGCCACCCGACGCATGGCTCATCCTCGGGACGGACAGCGGATCAAGACGGCAGGCCCAAGGCACCTTCACCCGCGGCCTCTTGACTGTGCTCGACCGCCTGCGGCAGGGGGAACTCGACGTCGATCCGACCCTGCCGTTCGTACCGCTCCCGGTCATCGCCTCACAGTTGCGACGGCAGATGGCGTTCGCGGGCGGAAGCGACGTAGTCGTCGTGGAACCCCTGCACGTCGCCGACAGCGGGAGCCGCAACCCGCCCTTCTTCGCCAACCCGGCATACGTGGGCGCGCGCAGGCAGGGGCTGCTGCACCGCAGCCTCGACCCGGCCGTCCTGCCGTTCGTGGAGGACGCCGACAGCGGCCTCGACCCCCACCACTTCATGGAGCGTGCCTCGGGCAGCTCGGCCGTGGCAGAACACGGGCGCGGCGTACTCGGGCGCTTCACAGGCCGTCGGCACGAGCTCGCGCTGCTGTCCGACTGGCTGGACGACCCGGACGCTCCGGGTCCGGCACTCGTCACCGGTGCCCCGGGCGCCGGAAAGTCGGCCCTGCTCGGTGTCCTCGTCAGCGCGGCCCACCCCGCCCTGCACGACAGAAGCAGGGAACTGTGGCTGCGAGCAGCCCATGTTCCGGCACCCGCCACCACCGGCTTCGCCGCCGTCCACGCACGCCAACGCGACCTGTTCGAGGTCTGCGCGTCAGTGGGCCGCCAGCTGGGCACCGACGTGCGCACTCCGCAGCGGCTTCTGGAGGAGTTGCGCGGCATGCCGACACCGCCGATCGTGGTGGTCGACGCTCTGGACGAGATGGTGCAGAGCACCGACGTCATGCACCAATTGCTGCTCCCGCTCACCGAACGGGCTCGGTCGGACGGCCGCCCCCTCGCCCGGATCCTGGTCGCCACCCGGCCGTACTCGCAGTACGCGCCCCTGCTCGACGCCGCGGCCGTCGACGGTCTGCTCATCGACCTCGACCGGACGCCGGCGCACGAACTCACCATGGATCTGGCGGAGTACGTCACGGGGATTCTGCGGTCCACGCGCGCCTTTCGCCATCGCGGGTCCGTCGTCCATGCCTTCGCCCGCGAGCTGGCGTCCACACTGGTCAACCGGAACACCCCCGAACTGCCCTGGGGCACGTTTCTCGTCGCCGGTCTGTGCGCCCGGACTTTCGCCAACTCCGTGCATGACACACAGATCGATCCGCACGACGCGGCGGAGGCCGCCCACCAAGTCCCGCACAGCCTGACCGAGTTCCTCGAACTGGAACTGCGTTCGCAGCCAGAGCTGTTCTGGCTGCGCCCCGTCCTCACCGCCCTGGGCGCCGCGCACGGGCTGGGCATGCCCGTCTCCACGCTGCAGCGCGTCGCCCCGCTGTTCACGGCCGGCCGCGACGGGCGGAACGTACCGCCCGAGCCCTCTCACAACGAACTGAGAAGAACGCTTCAAGCAGCCCGGTTCTACCTCCGTACAGCCACCGACTCGGACGGGTCACTGCTCTACCGTCTCTTCCACCAGTCGATCGCCGACTATCTTGTCGACGACTTCGCACACTCCGCCGCCCCCCAGTGGCGCCGCTCTCTGCTGGAACTGCTACTCCGTCCGCTGGGAGCCGCCCCGTCACGTGACTGGCAGGCAGCCGAACCGTACGTCCTGCGACACGCCCTCGCTCTCGCCACAGAGGCGGGTCTAGAAGGCGAACTGCTCAACGACCCAGAGTTCCTCCTGCACGCCGACCCCCGCTCCGTTCGGGAAGCCGTGTCCAACACCCCCGACGCGGCGAGGCTGCCGTTGTCAATCGTGCAGCAACTGCTGGACAGTCGGCACTCCGTGCGTGACCGGCGAACTGCGGCGAGCCTGACGGCCCTCAGGGACGGAAACGCCGAACTCGCAACCCGGTTGGCCGCCCCCGCTCACGGCAGCGGCCTCCCATGGGTACCGCGGTGGACAGTCCGCTGCCACCCCTCGCCCGCCCGCATCCTCGCCCTACCCGCGGACGGTCACACCGAACTGCTCGTACTGCCCGCCGAGAGCGGCGACTACGCCGTACTGAACGGACGCACGGGGAAGGCCCGCTCGAACCGCCCCCACCCCCTCGCTTTCACTCACGCGGAGCGGATCCAGGTCGCCGGGCTCACCGTCGTACGACTCACTGACAGTTCCCGAGGCAACTGGATCCACGAACCGGGCAGACGTCGCCTGATCGACGCGGGCCCCGCACCACACCACCACGCCACCGGGCTCGAGCCCGGGCAACTGGACCCCGGCCCCGACCGGACAGGGCCGACCGGACCTTCGGTCCACGCCCTCTTCGACGGCCTGCTCGTTGTCTGCCGCGGGGCCGAGGACGGCTCCGTTCGTCTTGAGGACGCTGTCCGCCGGGAAGTGTTCGCACAGTGCGACACCCGTCACGATGGGCCGGTCACAGCGGTGACCTGCCGGTACGGAGCATCAGGGTTGACCGTGCTCACCGGCGGCCGTGACGGCGCGGTACACGCATGGACTCCGGAGAGCGACCACGCTGAACGGCTTCTGCTCCTGAACCGTCCGGTCCAAGCCCTTGAAGTGACGTCCCGCAACGAGCTCTTCGTCGCGGCGGGAGACGAGATCATCGCCTTTCGCGGCGAGCCGCGCTCGGACAGGTGATCCCGCCGCGGCTGGCACAATCCGTTGAGGCAAGACGGCGCGTGACCGCGACTCGCCCCGCCCCGGTCACGGCCACGCCCGTTCCTAGAGCTGCTCGGTGCGGCCCGCGACGAGCTCGCCCGCGGCGAAGCCGTCCACCCTCACCGACTGGGCGCCCGTGGCACCCGGGACCGTGACCTCCACCTGACCGTCGGAGACGTCCTCGGAGGTACGGGGGCGCCGGTCGAGGTAGACGTCCACGCGGTCGACGTTGGCCGTCCTGAGCTTCAGGCGCAGCGAGCCGTTGGCGCGCGTGGCGTCGGTGACGGTCAGCTCCCGGACGGGCTGCGTCCTGAGGAGTGCGCCGGCGCGGGCGAGGAGGTCGACGTTGCCTTCCAGGAGGTCCCGCCGGGTCATGCGATGGCGCTCGTCCGGTACGACGCCGAGGTCCTCCAGGGGTGTGCCGGCCCGGTCGCCGACCCGCAGGGACCTGCGGATCGACACGCGCATCCCCGCGCCGTTCGGCAGCGAACGGTACGGCGTGTCCGGGATCGGGAAGAAGTTGATGATGTCGGCGTGCGCCCAGACGTTGGCCCCGCCCGCTCCGGTGTTGTCGTCGGCACCGAGTACGGTGCCGATCCGGTGGTCCTGGAACCCCGCGGCGAACATGTCGGTGGCGGAGTAGCAACGGGCGTTGGTGATGAGGACGACCGGCCCGAAGTAGCGCTGGCCGATCGCGTTGGCCGGTGCCTCCGGGGTGAGGGGTACCGCGGCGGAGAAGGCGGCGCCCAGCTCCACGGCCTGCTCCATGGACTCCAGCCAGGGCCGGAGACTGGCATGGGCGCGGCACAGGCGCAGGTTGAGGGGCGTGTTGATGAACTGGAACGGCTCCGGCGTGATCCGGCGCGGGGTCAGTGCCTGGAGGGTGAGCTCCGACGCCCAGATCAGGCCGCCGCCGTTGTCGCGTACGTCGAGGATGAGACCGTTCTGCGGCAACTCGCCGATGAGCCGGAGGAATTCCTCGACGAAGGCTTCGGCGTCCTGGACGCTGAAGGTGTGGATGCGGAGGTGACCGAAGGTGCCCGACGGGGTGTCGACGGTGCGGGCGGTGAAGACCTGCGGCATGGTGCTCACGATCTCGCCCTCCGCGGCGGCGGGAGACCGTCCCTCGTCCACGGCATGCTGCCTCGCGACGACGTGCGGGGCGAAGAGCATGATGTTGGCCCGGCCGATCTCCTCGGACTCGTCGTCGACGCCCATCACGAGCGCCGCGTCGCCGCTGGGTGCGGGCATCGGCGGGAGGTTCTCCACGACCTGCCAGTGTTCCCGCAGCTCGCGCGCGACGCCGTCGGTGTCCGTGTAGCTGACGGTCACCCACTCCTCGAACGGCGGCAGATGGGCCGAGAGCGAGCGCACGGTCAGGGACTGCACGCCGCGGCTGCGGCGCGCCGCGGCGTTGCTTCCGGCGAACCGGGCCGCGTTGAGCTCGACGGCCTGCTCGATGGGGATGCCGCTCCAGTGGGTGATCTCGACGCCGCGTTCGAAGCCGGGGGCGGAGAAGCCCTCGGTGATACGGGTGACCAGGAAGCGGGGCTTCGGTCCGTCGGCGGCCTCCTCGACGCGGAACGGGAGGAAGGCGATCTTCTTGGCGAAGGGGTCGGGCAGCCGGTAGTTGGTGTGCAGGTCTCGAACCGAGTGGAACACCTGGGCCATCTGGGCGTGGAAGACCCACTCCGGTCCCATCGTCTCGGGTGTCTGCCGCTCCAGCTCGCGGCGGATGAGCCGCAGCCGCTGCACGGGGTTGACCGCGTGCATCGCGATCTTCAGGGGCAGGTGGACGTAGTTGCCCTCCATCAGGACTAGGGCCTGCTCGACGAGGAGCCGCCGCTGGTCCAGGGTGAGGTCGCCGGCACCCGCCAGGAAGGTCTGGAGCTGTGTGGCGGCGGACAGGTGCTCACGGACCGGTTCGGCCGATCGCTTGAGGTAGCCGGGGGATGTGTCGGGGCCGAGGGTGTTCATGACGTTGCCTCCGTGGTCGGTGCGCTGCGCTGGGGGTGGGGTGCCGGCGGCCGGTCTTGGGCCGGCCAGGCGGGGACCGGCCCGTCGCCCGTCACTGCGGCATCGCCTGGAGTGCCGTGTACGCGGCCCAGGCGTCGAGCAGCGGTGGGGTCACCGAGCGCCGTCGGACGGGGCCGTGGGTGACCGCATACCGCACGGCCTGCGGGCTGGTCTTCGGGAAGGCCGAGCGGAGGAGGGCGACCGTGCCCGTGACGAAGGGCGCGGCGGCGCTGGTGCCGCTCAGGACGAGGGTGCGGGAGTCGAGGGCGAGGCCCGGGACGCGGTCGCCGGGGGCGCCGACGCCGTGGCGGCCGATGGACGCGCCTCGGTTGGACTGGGGCATGGGGCGCCCGGCGCGGTCGTACGCGATCACCGGGATCGTCCATGGGTGGTCGGTGAGCACGGTGGCTCCCAGACGGCCCTGGTTCCCCGCGGCGACCACGACGATCACGCCCCGGGCGGCGGCGTGGTCGAGGGCGTCCTCCAGCGCGTGGTCACGCACACCGGAGGGCGCCGGCTGCGCCATGCTGAGGTTCAGGACGTGGACGCCCGCGGCGACGGTCTCCACGATCGCCTCGGCGAGCTCCCCCGTCCGTACGCCGGTGAGGCAGGTCGCGGGAGCGCCGTCGGCCGACCGGTCCGCGAACAGGGGCCGGGAGACGAGTGTGCAGCCGGCGCAGACGCCCCGGCTTCCGGCGATGAGCCCGGCCACGGCGGTGCCGTGCGCGCAGCACACGTCGCCGCCGCGGCAGGCTTGCGCGCCGTCGTGGGGCCGCAGTTCCCGGACGGGGTGGCCCGCGAAGGCCGGGTGGTCCACGGCGACGCGGCCGTCGATCAGGCCGACGGCGACGGAGGACCGGCCGGAGGTCCGTGCCATGAGCGGCGTGAGGCCGACCATGTCCAGGAGGTCCATGGGCGCCTCTACGTCATCTCGGTCCCCGGTCGGGGTAGCAGTTCCTGCGGATGCAGTCGCGGACGCAGCGGGCGGGGTTCCAGGAGCGCTCGCAGATGTTCTCGCAATGCGGCCCGAGCTCCTCCTCGCAGGTGAAGTGCTGGAGCACGAGGCGGTCGCCGGGTGCTGCGGGCGGTGAGGTTCGGGTGAATCCTGGCAGGCTCATGCCGGGTCACCTCCGCTCGAGGTGGTGGTGGATCACGAGGTGGTGATGGATGCCGCTCGGTTCAGCGGCAGGTCTCCATGCAGGAGTCGAAGCACTCGGACCATTCCGGCGAGCCGGGGTCGTGGTCGAAGCCGCATTCCGCACGGCACTCGCGCGAGCAGTACGACTCCAGCTGCGGGAACAGCCTGTCGTCCGGCGCCTTCGGGACCGGGCTCGCCCTTTCGACGGGGCGCTCGAATCCGGGGATGCGCATCAAGGTCACCACTTCTCCGAGCAGGCCTCGGCCAGGCACCGCCGCACGCACGCGCGTGAGTTGGGCACGCCCTTGCACTGGTTGCGGCACACCGGGGCCAGCTCCTCCTCGCAGGTGAAGAACTGGGGGTGCAGTCGGTCACCGGGGCTCACGCCGTGGGCCGGCGGCTCGACGGCGAATCCGGGGATACGCATGTCCGTTCGCCTCCTTTCCGTCTCGCCTGTCTGTCGTTTGCCGTAGCTCTATCGGTTGCAGTAGCTCTGGAACGCGGTCACGAGGTAGGGGAAGGGCCCCGTGACGCCGACGCGGGCAAAGCACTTCTCGACGACATTGGTCTGACGGTGGGTGTAGGAGAAGACGACCGTGACGACGGTCTGCGACCGTGTGCTCAGCCGGGAGGGTACGGCTTCCACCCCGGAGAGGATGTAGCCCGCTTCGCGTTTGCGGTGGGACGTCTGGTAGATCTCCTGGGACCTGACCGTCAGGAAGTTGACGGCCCGAGCGGTCGGCAGGGTGCCGGCGTTGTCGCTGAGCTGGAGCATGCGGTCGAGCGTCTCCGTCGCGCCCCGCGCGAACTCCTTCTTGGAGACTTCCCCCGGGCGCTCGATGGCACCGATCAGTTCCTTCCTGTCGAAGGCCCAGACCTTCAGGACGCTCACTTCCGGTACGGACAGTCCCTGGCAGGCGCCGGGAGGCACGACCGGGCCGAGACGGCCGACGACCACGGCCAGATCACGGTGGTCCCTGACCGGGCGCAGGGCTTCCACGAGCTCGTCCAGCTCGGTCGGGTCGGCGGGCTTCAGGATGTAGGTGGCGACGTCCTGGACGGAGAGGACGAAGCACATCTGCCGGGCGATGTAGCGGTTCTCCGGAGCGGAGAGGACGCGGTACATGGCCTCGGCGTCCGAGCTGTCGGTCCTGCCGCCGGCACCGGCGGCCTGGAAGAACTCGTGCTGGACGGAGAGGTCGGGGAACACCGCGTGGACGCGTCCCAGCACGTAGACGTAGCCGAGGGCCGGGTCGGCCTCGACCTCCGTGCCGCCCGGCGAGGCGGCACTGCTACAGCCGCAGGAGGCCTGGGTCACGGCCGACACAGCGGGTGCGGCGGGACGCGCGGGCCGGAGGTCCTCCGGGTCGAGCGTGGGAACGGCGTGGGCGGAGGCCGGGGTCGGGGGCCTCGTCCCGGCCTCCGGCGGGGGGCTGGTGGCGATGAGGGGGTCGGTGGTCTCGGCGTCCATCAGTCACTCCTCACACACACTCTGTCGGACCGTCAGGCCGGAACGCGTGGCAAGGTCCGATGAGGTCCTGCCGCGCAGGGTACGCCCGGCGACGTCCTGCCGAGCGAACGAATGCGCCCGCCCGTACGTCAGCGGTCCCCTTCGCCGCCGATGGTCATCCACCGGTTCAGCGTCTCGGCACGGCGCTCACAGCCGCCGCAGGGCCGGATGCCGACCGCCGTGGTCACCCGCGCGACGGCGTCACCCAGACCGATCTCCGCGCCTTCGCGGGCGAAGCCGGGAATGCGGACCTGATGCCGGGGCCGGTCATGACGGCGGCGGTCACGAGAGTCGCGGGAGTCGTCGGTGCCACGAGAGTCCCGGATGTCACGATCCGTGTGCTCCCGGGCCGTGCGCTCCCGGGCCGTGCCCCGACTGCTCGTTGCACGGTCAACCATCCTGCTCACATCCTGTTACTGATCACCTGACGGATGCCGTCGGCGCGCTTTCTCACACCACTCCATTTTCCTCCCGGACCGCCCAGAATGCACTCCGACCTGCCCCTTTCTCCGCCGGTCGGCCAGGCGGCACCGGGAGCCGGTGACTCCGGACGCGAAGGGACGACGTGACGGCCCGGTCGGCCCATGTGACGAGCGCTCAAGGACACGTCAGGGGGAACGACTTGCCAGCCGCCAGCGGCAGGTCGGGCAGCTCCGCAAGGCCGTACGCCGAGTCGGACACACGGATGCGGCCCGGCAGCACAACAGCGCCATCGGGCGGCGACGGACGGGTGCGAAGCCCCGGCAAGCGGGAGGCGTCCCGCCGGGGCGCCGTCGCCGTCATCCGTTCGGCGGCCGATCGCGGTGGCGGCGGGCGAGACGTGCTCCGGGGCGGGAGGCACGGGGGCCCGTCTCGCCGGTTCGGCTGAAAGTGCTGGTGCGCCGCGCCCCACCTGTGGTTACCTGAGCGCATGACCGTACTCGTGACCCGTCGCCACGTCGACTACGTGCGTGTCACGACCACGGGTTGTCCCGTCACCCGCTGACGCGGCGCCGCGCGGCATAACCCCGCGCTCCCCACACGCATTCCGCGTACTCGCCCCGCGCAGTGCCGTCCTCCCGGCCGCTGGGCCTGTACGGCTTCGGCTGCCTCCACGCCTGCTGTCTGCCACGGGCCGGACGGGCACCGTCCGGTGCCGGACCGCGAAACGGCAGTGCCCTCCCCGCCGCGCCGTCCTCGCCGCATCCGCCGTGCCCGAGTGCCCGCACACGGGACCGTGTCCGCCCCTCAGCCGCGGCCTTCCGCCACCCCACCGTTCACGCCCACCCCCGAGGAGAATCATGAGCCAGCCCGTCGACGCCGTCACCGCAGGTCACACCCCTGAGCGCGAATCCGCCGAACTCGAGGCGCCGGCCTGGTCGTTCGAGACCAAGCAGCTCCACGCCGGCACCGCTCCCGATCCCACCACCGGCGCCCGGGCCGTCCCGATCTACCAGACCACCTCGTTCGTCTTCCGCGACACCCAGCACGCATCCGACCTCTTCTCCCTCGCCGAACCCGGCAACATCTACACCCGGATCCACAACCCCACCCAGGACGCCCTCGAGCAGCGCATCGCCGCACTCGAAGGCGGCGTCGCGGCCGTCGCCCTCGCCTCCGGGCAGGCCGCGGAGACCCTCGCGATCCTGAACGTCGCCTCGGCCGGCGACCACATCGTCTCCAGCGCCTCCCTCTACGGCGGCACGTACAACCTGTTCCACCACACCCTGCCGAAGTTCGGCATCGAGGTGTCGTTCGTCGAGGACCCCGACGACCTCGAGGCCTGGCGGGCCGCCGTACGGCCGCACACCAAGGCCCTGTTCGCGGAAACCCTCGGCAACCCGCGCGGCAACGTGCTCGACGTCCAAGGCGTCGCCGACGTCGCCCATGCGGCGGGCCTGCCGCTCATCGTCGACAACACCGTGCCCACCCCGTACCTGCTGCGCCCCATCGAGCACGGAGCGGACGTCGTGGTCCACTCGGCCACCAAGTTCCTCGGCGGCCACGGCACCACCATCGGCGGTGTCGTCGTCGACGCGGGCACCTTCGACTTCGGCGCGCACCCCGAGAGGTTCCCCGACTTCACCGAGCCCGACCCCAGCTACCACGGCCTGCGCTACTGGCCCGCCCTCGGCGCGGGCGCGTACGCCGTCAAGCTGCGCGTACAACTGCTGCGCGACCTGGGCCCCGCCATCGCCCCGCACTCGGCGTTCCTGCTCCTGCAGGGCGTCGAGACGCTGAGCCTGCGACTGGAACGGCACTCGTCGAACGCCCTGGAGCTGGCGCGGTGGCTCGAACAGCGGGACGAGGTGGCCGCGGTGCACTACCCCGGCCTGCCGTCCAACCGCTGGTACGAGGCAGGGCTCCGCTACCTGCCGCGCGGCGCCGGGGCCGTGCTCTCCTTCGAACTGCGCGGCGGCGTGGAAGCGGGCCGACGATTCGTGGACGGACTGGAGCTGTTCAGCCACCTCGCGAACATCGGCGACGTACGCAGCCTCGTCATCCACCCCGCCTCCACCACCCACAGCCAGCTCGACGAGGCACAGCTCGCCGCCACCGGCACCGCCCCGGGACTGGTTCGCCTGTCGGTCGGCATCGAGAACCCGGACGATCTGAAGGCCGACCTCGAGGCGGGCTTCCGCGCCGCGAAGGACGCGTCCTGAACCCCGTCGCGACGGCGGCGGCCACCGCGGTCCCTCTTCCCTCCACCGGTGCGTGGCGGGAAGGGGACCCACCCGGCCGCCGCCGGTGGTACCGGCGCACGCAACCGCTGGCGCTGGAGGCGGGCGGCGACCTCCCCGGGGTGCGGCTGGCGTTCGAGACCTGGGGGCGGCTCGCCCCCGACCGCTCGAACGCGGTGCTCGTCCTGCACGCCCTGACCGGCGACAGCCACGTCGCCGGCGCTGCCGGACCCGGTCACCCGACCCCCGGCTGGTGGGACGCGCTGGTCGGCCCGGGCCGGGCACTCGACACCGACCGGTGGTTCGTGGTGGCGCCGAACGTACTGGGCGGCTGCCAGGGCAGCACGGGCCCCTCCTCCACAGGCCCCGGCGGACATCCCTGGGGCGGTGCCTTCCCCCGTCTGACCCAGCGCGACCAGGTGCGCGCCGAGACCGGACTCGCCGACGCGCTCGGCGTCCGGCGCTGGGCCCTGGTGATCGGCGGCTCCATGGGCGGCATGCGCGCACTGGAGTGGGCGGTCGGTGAACCCGGGCGCGTGTCCGCCCTGTTGCTGCTCGCCTGCCCGGCAGCGGCAAGCGCGGACCAGATCGCCTGGGCCACCGCACAGATCCAGGCGATCCGCGCCGACCCCCACTGGCAGGGCGGCGACTACCACGACGCCGGTCCCGGACGGGGGCCGCACACCGGCCTGGGCATCGCCCGCCGCATCGCGCACATCACCTACCGGTCGGCCGAAGAACTCCAGACCCGGTTCGGCCACGCGGCCCAGGGCGAGGAACAGCCCTGGCTGGGCGGCCGCTACAGCGTCGAGTCCTATCTCGATCACCATGCAGCGAAGCTCGTGGCGCGGTTCGACGCGGCGAGCTATGTCGCCCTGGTCGAGGCGATGAACACCCATGACATCGGACGGGGCCGCATCGACCGGCGAGCGGCTCTCGGCCGGGTACGGGCCCGGACGGTGGTGGCCGGGGTGGACTCCGACCGTCTCTATCCCCTGGCGCAGCAGGAGGAACTGGCGGAAGGGATACCGTCCGCGGACGGCGTACGTGTCATCCGCTCGCCGCACGGTCACGACGGGTTCCTGCTGGAGACCGATCAGGTCGGCGAACTGGTACGGGAACTCCTCGACGGCGCGTCGAAACCGGCCGTCGGCCTCACCGGCTGATCTGCCGATCCGTGCTCCGGGCGGGGCCGTGCGGCACCGGCTCCGGCAGTCGGCGCTCGGTGAGCATGCGCCCCGCGCCGTGGCAGGCGAGGACGACCAGGATCGTGCTCGGCGCCGACGACGCGGGGGCCGGAGCACGACGCCCCGCGCCGGGCGGCGCCGCAACGCCGAGCAGCGCCGCAAGGCCGCAGGGCGGAGCGGCTTCCGCGTCCGCCCGGCGCGGTCCGCGGGGCGTCGTGTGTGACCCCGGTCGGCGCCGGCGCCGACCGGGGTCACACACGCTTGTGCCCTGACCGCAGTGCGGCGCAGGGGCCGTTCAGCCCTGACCGTCGTCCGCCGGTCCAGGCTGTGGCGGTCCGTAGGGCTCGATCTTCGGGTTGGCGAACGGCCCGCGTGCCGCGTCCGTCCCGGTGATCCGGGCGGCGGCGCTCTCACTGACCATCATGACGTGGGTGCCCCGGTCGGGTTCCACGAGCACGACGCCGTACGTCTCGTCGACGTCGTCGGCGGTCAGCCCGTACTCCCGTATGGCGTCCGAGAGCGTCGCCCCTCGTGGGAGCGTGACGGTGACGAGGACGTATGGGCCTTGCGGAGCCATGGCTCTCCCTGGGCGAGATACCCGCTATCGGAGCTTGCGGATCACGTCCACGATACGGCCGGTGTCGATCGTGCCGTACCCGTGGTCGAACTCGAATCCCGCCCCGCCGACGTCGTTGGCGGTACGACGCAGCAGCGTGCGCATCTCCATCGGCGACAGCTTGCTCACGGGAAGCTGCGAGCGCACCGCTGCCACCACGCCGGCGGCGACGGGACAGGCCGCCGACGTACCGGAGTCGGGGCTGTTCTCGCCGAACGCCTTCGACCCCGCGAAGTGGGTGAAGGAACAGACGTCCGGCTTGCGGCGGCTGAGCCGGCCCGGCCCCTGGGAGGAGTAGCCGACGCGGACGCCGTCGACGTTCACACCGCCGATGGACAGCACCCGGGGGTGCGAGTTCGCTCCGTTGATCGGCCGCGAGGGGAACTGGCAGCGGCCGTCCGGACACTCCCGGCCGCAGTTGCCCGCCGCGAACAGGATGTCCGCGCCCGCCTGCTCCAGGGCGGTGACGGCCAGGTTGAAGGGGTGCGCCGGGTTGTCCGAGTAGTTTCCGGGGTGCCCGGGAGGGAAGTCCCAGCTCGGGCTGAACGAGCCCCAGCTGTTGCTGACCACCAGGGCGCGGCGCTCCTCGGGCATGTCCTCGAGGATGAACCGCAGGTGCGAGAAGGCCGCGATCGCGTCGGAGAGGAAGCCCTCCATGACGGTGGCGCCGGGGCGCCGCGACAGCAGGATGGGGAGGTCGAGGAGCGTCGCCTTCGACGCGGTGATCCGGGCGTCGAAGGCGCACATCGTGCCGTGGTCCACGTCGAACTGGCCGAAGTTCCCGACCACTCCGGCCGGCTTCCAGCTGCGGGCCGCGTCGACGGTCTGGTCGTGGCCGATGACCTGGGAGAGGTGCTGGACGTTGATGCCGGTGTCGAGGACGGCGAGGGCGACGCCGGCACCCTCCAGGCCCTCGGATTCGAGGCTCTGCGTCAGCTTGCGCTGGACGTCGTGCCAGTCACCCACCGGGGCGTCGCCGCCGCAGGTCGGCATGCTCTCGATGACCGGGTCGGAGGAGATGCCGACGATGTCGGGACGGGCGGTGGCGAGCATCGCGTACCGGCTGGCGATGTCGTAGTCCTGGATCTCCCCGCGCACGAGGACGCTGGCCTTCTCGGGAGCCAGGGAGAAGGTCAGCGGCTGGTCCAGGGACAGCGGGTCGCCTCCGGGCGCGGCCGGCTGGGGCTGGGGGACGGGGACCGGGACGAAGTTGGGGTCCAGGGCGATGCCGGGGATGTCCCCGGCGACGGTGGCTGCGGCGGGGGTGGTCTCGTTCGGATCGATGACGGCCCGAAGCACATCCTGCTCGGGACGCATCTGAATCATGACGCGCACGGTTGACTCCTGAACGGTGCAGCAGGCAGCCGCAGAGTCGGTTCGAAGGCCGACATGAGGGCGGCGCCTGCGAAGAGTGAGGGAAGCCGACGGCCGTCCGTCACCGGACAGTCACCTGAGCCGACTCCCCTGGGGGATGAACCTCATGCTGGCAGCCCGACCGGCCCTCACGACACCGCCAAACAGGCGACATACCCTGGGCATATGCCACAGGCCCCGCCGGACCATGGCGGGAAGGAGGCGTTGCCGCGGCCGGTCGCCGCCTTCGTCACCCGCGCCACTGCCGCGATGCCTTCGGGATCGCCTCGCGCCGCGCCACGGACAGGGCCGGCTACTCGGGCGCCGCCGCCCTCACGCGGGCAGGGCGCGCAGGCGCCGCCAGCGGGGTTGCTCGGCGACCAGACTGGCCACGGCCAGCGCCGTCACGGCGACGGCGGCCCATACCGGCCAGGCCACCCAGGAGAAGACGACGGCCGCGAGCAGCTGGAACACCACCAGGCCGATGGTCACCGTCCCCGGTACAGGCACGAGGATCTTCTCCCTCTCCATGCCGTTGTCGCCCGGCGTACCGAAGACGGTCAGCACCGCGAGCAGCAGGATCACCGACAGCACGGCGAGCAGCACCGAGTACGGAGCGAGCGCCCAGGGGGTGGCAACCCAGGCGGCGAGCATGCTGAAGAAGCGGAGCGGGTCCGCCAGGCGAGTCACACGACGACCCTCCCACAGCGGTCCGTTGGTGTGGAGTGCTTCGGCTGCAGAAGATCTGTGAAGTCCAACTCGGGTCCACCGGAGCCTGGTCGGGGTCACGGCCATTCAGAGACGGCCGCCTCGCCTCTGCGCCCCTTGGCACAGAGCGGACCCGGCCGGCGTTCGCGCCGGCCGGGTCCGGCCACACCCACACGGCCGAGGCCGGGCGGCGTCCGACGTGGCGCTCGGCGCGAGAACAGCGAAGTGCCGGAAGGCGCTCCCGCGACGGCCGGGCCCGTCAGGCCCGGCCGTCCGTCCCCGACAGGGTGTGTTCAGAAGCGGGGCGCGCCCGGTGCCTGCGGCGGCACCGGGGCGATGCCCGGGTTCACCCCCGCGGACCGGCCGGGCTTGCAGGTGACGTCACCTGTGGGCAACTTGCCGGTGATCAGGTAGGAGTTGACGTTCCGGTCGGCGCACGAGCGCGGGTCCATGGTGTAGACACCGTGACCCTCACCGCCCTTGACATAGACCAGGCGCGAGCCCTTCAGCACGCGATGCATGCCCAGGCCGCTGGTGAGGGGCGTCTGGGAGTCCCACTGGTTCTGCACGATGAGCAGGCCCACGCGGTTGTTCACCTTCGTGGCGGGCTCGGCGGGCTTCCCCCAGTACGCGCAGGGCACGATGTTGGAGCCGAAGTCGCCGTACAGCGGGTACCTGGCCCTGTCGCGGATCGCGTCACGCCGGTACTGCTCCGGATCGCGCGGCCATGCCGCGGTGTCGCCGCAGACCACCGTCCAGAAGGCGGCGGTGCCGTTGTCACGCGGTACCCCCGCGGCGGGAGTCGCGAAGCGGCGGGGTTCCCGCGCCTCGCCCGACAGCACCGAGGGCCGCGAGACTGTCCTGCCCTCGGCAGCCCTCTTCACATCGACGACCGCCTCGGCCGCGACCTTGGGGCTGAAGAAGACCGGACGCAGGCTGGCTCGGATGTCGTCCCCGCTGACCTTCTGGCCGTCGAGCTCGATCGGATCACGGTCGGCCCGCTCGACCAGATTCCAGAACGTCTTCCGCACCTTGGCCGCGGTGTCGCCGAGCTTGTACGTGCGGTGGCGCTGAGCGGTCCATCTGGTCCACCGCGTGAACGCGGGCTCGCCGCCCTCCGCCCAGACCTGGATCATGCCCCGCCACACCCGGGCCGGGTCCACGGCGCTGTCCAGCACGAAACGGTCGGTCCGCCCGGGGAACATCTGCGAGTAGACCGCGCCCAGATAGGTGCCGTACGAGTAGCCCACGTAGGAGATCTTCTTCTCGCCCAGTACGGCGCGGGTGACGTCCATGTCGCGGGCGGTGTTGCGGGTGGTGATGTACGGCAGGACGTCACCGTTCCTGGCACGGCACTTGTCGGCGACGGTCCGCGCCCACTTGACGGTGCTGTCGAACGTCTCCGGCCGGTAGGCGTGCTCGATGTTCTCCTCCGCGCTCGTCAGCCCGCAGGTGACCGGGCTGCTGCGCCCCACGCCCCGCGGGTCGAACCCGATGAGGTCGTACTGCTCGCGGACCTGCTTGGGCAAACCGTCCTTGATCCAGACCGGCATGTCCAGGCCTTCACCGCCCGGACCACCAGGGTTGAAGAAGAGCGCGCCGCGCCGCTTGCCGGGAACGCTGGTCTTCATGCGCGAGACGGCCAGCTTGATCGTCTTGCCCCCGGGGCGGCCGTAGTCGAGCGGGACCTTGATCGTCCCGCACTGGAACGTGGCGGGCAGCGAAGCGTCGCAACGGTGCCATGCGGGTCTCTGGTTCTCGAATGCCTTCAGCGGTGCTGCCGCGGATGCCGGCGACGGAGCGAGAGCGGGGACCAGTGTTGCCGTGACCCCCACGGCGAGCAAAGGTGCCATGCGTCCAATCCGCACGAGTGCCGTTCCTTCCTCTCAACTTCCAGGACGGAACGACGATTTCGTGTCCACGGACGCCGCGAATCCAACTGTGAGGCGGACTTCGTGCTACTCCGGACGGACAGAGAAAGTACGTACGGAGGAGAACCCGAACGCGTGGATCTACGTCCGGGCTCACGCGCTGGCAGTTCAGGACCGCAGGCCCCGAACTGGCCACTCCCTCAACACTGTTGACCCGGAACGGAGGCGGATCCCGCTCGAGAAGTGAGGCTGCGCGGCTCGCCATGGCCGCCGACGGTACCCCGGTTCACCGACCGCCGCCGGAGGCGATGCGCCCCCTGGCCGCCCCATTCACGGCCGGGGATGCCAGGGTGGGCCTCGAGCCGACTGTGGCACCAACCACGAAGAACCGGGCCGGGCTGTCGTCGGTCCAGGCGCGTCCTGCAACTCCCTGATGGCCCAGCCCGCAGACCGGAGGTCGACGGTGTCATGGGCGAGCGCAATGGGCTCTACGGCAGGGGCTCTACGGCGGCGTCGCACCGCGTCGTGCGCGCGACGCACGGGCATTCGTCGGGCAGTGCCGACCGGCGGCGAGAGGGGCTCCTTTCGGCAACCACGCCGCGGAATGACCTCGATCGTGAACGCTCCCACGCTCCTCGGCGGCCTGCCGCCGCGGGCCGGAGTCCGCCCGACGCCAGGAGCCCCGCGCTCTGCACCAGCCGCCTGTGGGTGCCCAGCCCGGGCGAAAACCGGTGGACACCGTCACTCACGCGTCCTAGCCTCGCCGAGGTTCGAAGTCCGCACGTCCGAATGAGGTGCCTTGCATGACGGTCCACGCAGCGGCGGCCAGCGCCGACAGGCCGTCCCCCGCAAGCGTCATGACCTCATCGGACGTAAGGAATCCCAGCTGTGGATCTTCCACGTAGCTTCACCATCCGCGAGAGCGGCCACCGCATCCACAACCCCTTCACGAGCGAGAAGCTGGCCGCCCTCGGGCAGGCACTGCACCTGGCTCCGAGGACGCGCGCACTCGACCTCGCCAGCGGATCGGGCGAGATGCTGTGCACCTGGGCGCACGCCCACGGCATCGTCGGGACCGGTGTGGACATCAGTACCGAGTTCACGGCCAGGGCCCGTCTTCGGGCGTCCGAACTCGGTGTCGCCGATCAGGTGGTCTTCATTCACGGTGATGCGTCCGGCTATGTCGCGGAGGAGCACGTCGACCTCGCCACGTGCATCGGCGCCACCTGGATCGGCGACGGAGTGGCCGGCACGATCGATCTGCTGCGTCGCAGCCTCCGCCCCGGCGGCATGCTGCTGATCGGCGAACCGTACTGGCGTCAGGCCCCTGTCGACCAGTACACCGCCGAGGCATGCCACGCGAGCGGCAAGGACGACTTCCGGCTGCTGCCCGAGCTGATCGAGCACTTCGGTGAACTGGGTTACGACATCGTGGAGATGGTGCTCGCCGACCAGGACAGCTGGGATCGCTATCAGGCCGCGCAGTGGTTCAACATCCGACGCTGGCTTGATCGGAATCCCGATGACGAACTGGCCGCCGAGTTGAGAGCCGAGCTGTCCGAGGGACCGGCCCGCTACGCCAGGTACCAGCGCGAGTACCTCGGTTGGGGCGTCTTCGCCCTCATGCCCCGCTGACGGTCGTGTCGAGGCCGGGGCCGGTACCGTGCCGGCCCCGCTTGCCGGGCGCGAAACCGGGGGCTGCTTCAGTGGCTTCACGTGGGTGTCCAAGCGGGCAGCGCCTTGTCGGCTGGTGGGGCAGTCCGCCGGCAGCAAGGTCCGGTCGCCGGCCGGTACGCCGCCGGGCTCGTCCCGGTCACCGACGTCATCGGTCGGGCATGTCGCTCAGGAGGGCGAGCCGGGGCCGTGGCGCACGGCCAGCAGGGCCACGTCGTCATCGTTGTCCGGTGGGCGGGCCCGCTGCAGCAGCTCGTCGGTGAAGGATTCCAGGGGGCGGTGGGCGAGGGATGCGGCATGTCGGCGCAGGCGTTCCAGGCCCTCGTCCAGGGTGTGGCCGCGGGATTCGACCAGGCCGTCGGTGTAGAGGATCAGGGTCGCCTCGGGCGGGAGCTCGGCCGTCGCGTCGGGACGGGCCCGCGCGGGTGGGACGCCCAGGAGGATGGCGTGTCCGTCGGTCAGGTAGCGGGCCGCGCCCTCGCGGGTGACCAGCAGGGGAGGCGGGTGTCCCGCGTTGGTCCAGGAGAGCTCGCACCGGCCGTCGGAGGTGTCCTTCATGCGGGCGAAGACCAGGGTGGCCATGGGGACCTCGTCGATGTCCAGGGTCGCCTGGTCGAGCCATTCCACGATCTTGCTCGGCGGCTTCTGCTGGGACACGGCGTACGCCCTGAGCATGTTGCGCAACTGCGCCATGCCGGCCGCGGCCTCCAGATCGTGGCCGACGACGTCCCCCACGGCGAGGGCGGTGGTGCCGTCGGGCAGGGTGAAGGCGTCGTACCAGTCGCCGCCGACGTGGGAGGCGTCCGGGGCGGGCAGGTAGCGAGCGGTCATGCTGCGCCCTGGCGAGCGCGGAAGCTTCGGCAGCAGATGGCGCTGCATGGTCTCGGTGACCTGGCGCTGACGCTGGTAGAGGCGGGCATTCTCCAGGGCGAGGCTGGCGCGTCGGGCGACGTCCTCCAGCAGTGCGGTGTCGCTGGCGGTGAACGGGTCGGGCCGGTCGGCGCGACCCAGGGTGAGGGCGCCCATCACGTCGTGCAGGCTGCGCAGGGGCACCATGACGGCCGAGTGCATGCCGGTGGCCGCGAAGAGGCGTCGCTGCTCCACCGCGACCCCGGAGTCGGGTGGCCCCTGGTAGGTCTCAGGGCCGGCGAAGGAGGACGCGACGCCGCGCAGGGCGCGTGAGAGCGGCATCTGGGATTCCTGGGGCACCGGCGGCATGGGTCCCTGGAGGTCCTCCCGGAACTTCACGGCGCCGCTCTCGGCGTGGGCGACGGCGAAACGCCGGACTTCGTCGCGCTCGCCGATGAGATCGATGACGGCCCAGTCGGCGATGCGCGGCACCACAAGGCTGATCAGGCGGCGCAGGGCCTCGTGGATGTCCAGGGTGGAGGTGAGCAGGGTGGTCGTCTCGGCCAGGAGGGCGAGCCGTTCGAGTTCGGAGAGGCGTCCGACGGCCGATGGCCGCTGGACGGGGGGCTCGGGGCGTCCCACGGAGTGGAAGAGAACGAGCGTGGCCGACGGATGGAGCCCCGTGTCGCAGGGCGTGGCCAGCCAGCCGACCGGCAGCAGGGTGCCGTCCCCGCGCTCGAGCCATTCGCCCTCGCCCTGTCCGGTGCGCCCGGCGAGGACGCTCTCCCACACGCGGCACTGTGCCCTCGGCACAGGCTCCCCGCAGCTGTTGCGGTGCAGCAGATCGTGCGCGTTCCGACCGATCAGACAGGCAGCCGGTCGGGCCAGGAGTTCTTCGCCGCGCGCGTTGACGGCGATGATCGCGCCATGCTCGTCCGCCAGGTAGGCACCTGCGGCGAGGGCGTCGAGAGCCCTGGCAACCGCTGTCGGCGGGGCCTCCGGCTCCATGATCGCTGCCTCCCGTCGCCAGCTGGTTCTTCAGGGCCGTCCCGCACCGTCCGGGTCCCCTCAGGGATACAGGCGACCTCGTCGGAAGGCAACGGCATCACGGTCCAGACCGCCCGGCTCGAACCGCCGCACAGGCCGCCTGGCGGCTGGGGCCGGGTGACCACTGCAACATCTATGGTTGCTCGGGCCGCGGCCATCTACACCCGAACAGGCGATCGATTCTTCCGGTCGCGGCGAACCCCGGGCGTGTGCCATCGGGATCCGACAGCCGACCGCGTCCTCGCCCGTGGGCCCCCTTCCCCTGCTCCGGGACCCTGAGGCTGGTCCTGCCGCGCCGCCGCACCTCCTTCGGCCGCTGGAACTCACGCGGCCGCCGACCCCCGCCCACCTCCCCCTACGTGACCCGCATCCTTCAGGACGCGGGCCACGGCTGCAGGTGGGGGTCAGGAACGAGACGATGTCGGGGTCGGGCCCGCATCCGATACGAGGGATCCGCCGTCGTATGCCCGCCCAGGCCTCGCGACGGCGGCCCCCGCGCCTGCTCCTCGTCAGGCGACGACGGCGAAGGCTGCGGCCATGGCCGTACTCGTGCGCGCGTGAACGACCAGCCGTGTCCCGATCGTGGCGGCCCTCGCCTCCAGCGCGCGACGGGCAGGTGCGCTGCCACTGACCACGGACATCAGCATGCCCAGTTGCCTGCACACGCGGTGGAGGCCGAGGACGGTACTGACCGCCGCGGTGTCGACCGCTGGCTCCTCGAGGCTGAGCACCACGGGCGCGGGCCGGTAGGCGTGGACAAGTCCCTCGAGCCGGGCCGGAAGCGCGGCACGTCCGCCGATGCCAGGATCGTCGTGGTGCACCGTGATGACCAGCACTCCATGATCGAGTGAATGAGACAACAGCACGGTCCCCACTCCTCTGGTTGCGGGTGGTAGGCCTCCCGGGTACCCGGTGGCGGCTCACGTCAGTCTTCACGCGGGCAGGAGAAGGCGGGTTGGACCCGTCGGCCGACTCCCTGAGTGAGGGACACGCCGGGCAGGCAGCCTGAGGTACCGAACTCGGAGATGCGGGGCCCCGTCAGAGGGGCTCTAGCTCTAGAGGCGGTTCCCCGCCAGATTCGTCGCCACCTAGGCGGAGGGGCCGGGCGTGCCGGCGGTCGTGGCCGTTCCCGTGCCCGCGGCCTCACCGAGGCCAGGAGCGACCTCGCCCTCCTCCGACACGCCGAGAACGACCTTGGTCCAGCCCGCCTCCCGCCGGTCGAAGCGGCGATACGCCTCGATCGCGTCCTGCGCGTCGCCCCAGCGGGTGACCAGCGGCGTGGGGTCGAGATGCCCGGCCGCGACCTGGGAGACCAGATGCGGCACATAGCGGCGGTGGTTGCAGTTGCCGGACCTCAGGGTGAGGTTCTTCATGAACGCCTCCCCGAACGGATAGTGCCGCGCCTGGGGCGGATAGACACCGACGGTCCCGATCGTGCCGGCCTTGGCCACCATCGCCACGGCCCACCGGGCGGCCAACGACGGCGCGTCTCCCGGAACCCAGTTGTCGCCGTCCGGGTTCTGCTCGGGGACCACCTCGTCGCGTTCGTGGTCGAACTCCCGGTACCGATCGCGCAGCGCCTCGGCGGCCGGTCCGCCCCGCGGTCGCTGTGCCTCCACACCCACGGCCTCGATCACCCGGTCGACGCCGATGCCTCCCGTCAGCTCCCGCACCGCCTCCACCGGGTCCTCGGCGTTGAAGTCGATCGTCTCGGCGTGCTGGGCGCGTGCCAGGTCCAGCCGGTCGGCGACGCCGTCGACGACGACGACGATCCGCCCGGCGCCCTGGAGGCGGGCGCATGCGATGGCGGCCTGCCCGACCGGCCCCGCACCCACGACGGCCACCGTGTCACCGTCCCCGACCTCTGCGAGCCGGGCGCCGAACCAGGCGGTGGGGTAGATGTCCGACAGCAGGATTGCCTGCGCGTCGTCCACGGTGTCCGGCAGCGGGACCAGCCCGACGTGGGCGAACGGAACGCGAGCGTACTCCGCCTGGAGACCGTCCAGACCGCCCGCGGCCTCCGGACCGCCGAAGAACACGGTGCCCCCGAGGGGACCGCTCGGATTGGCGTTGTCGCACTGGGCGTAGTAGCCCGCGCGGCAGTAGCTGCACGTCCCACACGCCACGGTGGAGGGCACCACCACCCGGTCGCCGGGGCGGAAGTTGCGCACACCCGCACCGACGTCCTCCACGACGCCGACCGCCTCGTGGCCGAGAATCCGCCCCTCACGCAGATCGGGCATGGCGCCCCGCACGAAGTGCAGGTCGGTGCCGCAGATGGCTGACGTCGTGATCCGTACGATCGCGTCGTACGGATCCTTGACCGTCGGTTCCGCCACGTCCTCGAGGCGTATGTCTCCGATTCCGTGCCACACAACAGCCTTCACGGGAGTGCTCCTTCCAGGGTTCCGGTCCCCCACCAGCCGGCGCCGAGCGTCTGCGGTGTTCATACGCGGACGGCAGTGCGGGGGCTGATGTTCGCTGTTCGCCGGCATCGGACGCACTGCGCCCGCTCGGGGGCGTTCGCGGACGCTCGAGTCCGACCGACGTCGTCCGTCCCATCCGGAGTTTCCTGCGGGTCACACCCCAAACAGGGCACACGCCGAGGCATCCTCGATCGGAATCCGCGCCCCGACCGCAAGACCGTCCGCGTCACTCCGACGTCCTGAACTGTCGTCGGCCGTCGGGTGGTGCGGGTTTCGGAGGAGGCCGACACGCGGCAGGGGATCCGGGCCGACCAGATTCCCCTCATCGGCAGCTTCTCGGACGTGCCCGGGACCATTCGCCAGTATGCGGCCTCTTTGTCACGGCAGCCCGTGAATCGTCGATCCGGACACGGTCGCCCTGTGTAGCCACTAGGGTGGCGCGCGTTACATCGCACTACGTGGGCGGGGGGACGATGCCCGAGTTACTGAGAGTGCCGCTGGAGAACGGCGGTTCCGTGCTGGTGGAGGTCGACAGCGGGCCGCAGGCGGTCGTCAGGGTCGCGCGGTCCGGCGGGGTGGTGGCCGAAGCGTCCGAGACGCTGGAACGCGGTCTCGACAGTGTGCGCGAGGCCGCGCACGCCGTGCTCGCCCGGGTGGCCGACCTGCCGAGACAACCAGACAAGATCACTCTGGAGTTGGGGCTGAAGCTGTCCGCGGAGGCGGGCGTGTTCCTCGCCAAGACCGCCGGCGAGGGGTCTCTCACCCTCACCATGGAGTGGGACAGGCAGCATCCGGAGGCTGTGCCGGTCACCCAGGCCGTCGCCTCGCGCGACGACACCGTGACGGCATAGGGGCGCGAGGACTCGGCTGTGCCCGGACCTGTGCCCAATCCCGGAATCGTCCGCCTGTGGTCGCGCGGCGCGTTCCCCACCCCCCAGGGGGCCGGATTTCTGGCGGCCCCCGGACTCGTACTCACGTGCGCCCATGTGGTTTCGGCCGTCGCCGGAGAGCAGGAGGGGAGTCCCCTCGCCGTGGGGCTCACCGTCGATCTGGACTTTCCCCTCACCGGGCGACCGGCCCGGCGGCAGAGCGCGCGGCTCGTCACCCACGTCCCTGTCGCGGAGGACGGCTCCGGTGACATCGCCGTCCTCGCGCTCGACGGGGATCCGCCGCTCGGGGCTGAGCCCGTGCGACTGCTGGACGTGGAAGCGGTCCGGGGGCACCCGTTCCGGGCGTTCGGCTTCCCGGCCGGCGACGACGAGGGCGTCTGGTCGCTCGGCGAGATCGTCGATGACCGCGGACGGGACTGGCTGCAGTTCGAGAGCACCAGCGCCTGCGAGATCCGTCAGGGCTTCAGTGGTACACCCCTGTGGGACGAGCACTTCAAGTGCGTGGTCGGCATGGTGGTCGCCACCGACGGGAGGTTCCTCCAACGCGCGGCCTACGCCATCACCGCCGGTGTCCTGCTGGAAGTCCACCCCCAACTGCGTCGCCTTTCCACGCCGCCGTCGCCGTTCCGTGGGCTGAAGTCGTTCCGGGAACAGGACGCCACCCACTTCTTCGGACGAGACGAGCAGATCACGGCGTTGACCGAGGCGGTCACCACCTCGTCGATCGTCCCCGTGATCGGGGTGTCCGGGGTGGGCAAGTCGTCGCTGATCCACGCCGGCCTCGTACCCCGGCTACGCGAACGGGGTGACTACAGCGTCGCCTCGCTGGTCCCGGAGGCCGCGCTGGGAGCGGAGCTCATGCTCGCGTCCGCTCTGCTGCCGCTGCTCACCGAACCGGACGACGACGTCGGGCCGCTGGACCGGCTCGAGCAGAAGGAACGGCTCGCCGGGCGGTTGCGCGAGGGAGGGACCGGTCCGGTCGTCCGGGAACTGCTCACCCGCTCCGGGACGACTCAACTCGCCCTGGTGGTGGACCAGTTCGAGACGCTGTTCCGCTGCTCGCCCGAGGCCGCCGAGAAGTTGGTCGACCATCTGGTGGCCATGACCGGATGGCGCACCGCGGACGGCGGACCGCTGGTACGGCTGGTCTTCGCCCTGCGGCTGGACTTCTTGAAAGCCATGCAGCGGTTCCCCGTCCTGGGGCGGGTGTGCGAGGCGTCGCCGGTTCTCGTCGACCGCCTGGGCAAGGACCAGCTCCGCGAGGTGGTGCTGTCCCCGATCGCCTCGTTCCACGGGGCCGTACGTTTCGAGGAACGGCTCGCCGAGCGGCTGCTCTCGGACGCGGGCCGCAGCCCGGGCGCGCTGCCCCTGCTCGAGTTCGCTCTCACCTTGCTGTGGGAGCAGCAGCGTCAGGGCATCCTCGGGCACGCCGCGTACGAGGAGATCGGTCGCGTGGCGGGCGCCCTCGCCTCGCATGCCGAGCGTGTCGTCAAGGAGCGGCTGGGCGATGTGCGCGACGAGGTGCCGCGCCTGTTCGTACAGCTCGTTCGCCCCGGCGACGGAGGCCTTGACAGCCCCGTCGACACCGGGCGCACCGCACGCCGTACCGAGCTGGACCCTGCCTGCTGGAAGGCCGCACAACTCCTGGCCGTACAGCGCCTGGTGCACCTCGATCGCGCGTCCGACGGCGTCGAGACGGTCACGCTGGCCCATGAAGCGCTGCTCGAACACTGGCCCGCGCTGCGCTCCTGGGTCGACGCCGACCGCGACTTCCGGATCTGGCAGGAACATGTGCGCGAGCGCATCGCGCGCTGGGAGCAAAGCGGCCGCGACCAGGCCCTGTTGATGCGCGGCTCCGAACTCAAGCAGGCGTTGCGGCGATTGCACGAGCGGCCGGACGATGTCCCTGACAGCGAACGGGAGTACGTCGCGGCGGGTCAGGAGCGGCGTCGGCGCCGGCGATCCCGCAAAGCGCTTGTCGCCGCGGCGGTCACGGCGGTGATGAGCACTCTGGCCGGAGTCGGAGTGCAGTCGGTTCGTGGCAGCAAGGCAGCCGAACTCTCGGCCGGCCTTGTGCAGCAGGCCCAGGGCCAGGCGGACTCCCATCGGGAGAAGGCCGCGTTGCTGTCCGTCGCCGCCTGGCACACCGCGCCCATCCAACAGGCCCACGACAACCTGTTCGCGCGCTATCTCGCCGACGCCCCGTACGACGCCGTCCTGCCCGCGGGCGGGGAGGTCGCGGAGACGGCATTGGACGGATCCGGCCAGGTCGTCGCGGTGCGCAACAGTGCGGGCCGACTGTCGGTGTGGCGCGTCGGGGCCGTCGGCCCCTCCCTGGTGGCCCGTATGGACGACGTCACGGCCGTCGCGGTCAGTGCCGACGGCACCCGGCTGGCCCTGGGAGGCAGCGGCAACCGCGTCAAGATCTGGGACCTGCGTGAGCACAAGACCCTGCTGACCCTGCGAGCCGCGTCGAGCACCACCAGCACCGCTCAGACGGTGGACGAGCTGCGCTTCGACCGCACGGGGCGCCGTCTGTTGGCCCATCCGTCACAGGACGACACGGCCCAGGTGTGGGACCTCGAGCGGCCCACCGCCACGCCCGTCACCCTGGAACCGCTTCTCGACGGCTCACCCGGTGATTTCGTGTTCGACACGGCCGGAAACCGCGTCGTGGCCTCAGGGCCGGGCGTGCGGGCACAGGGCGTCTGGGACACGCGGACCGGCCGTTTGACCGCCGTCCCCGGGTACGACGAGCCCGGGTTCGCCCCGGGTCCCCGTCCGGTGGCCACGATGTGCACGGACTACACGTGGCGGCTGACCGATGTCTCCACCCGGAAACCCGATCCCCGTCTCTTCCAGGGCCTGCCCTGCAGCCACGAGAACATGACGAGCGGCGAGTTGGTCGGCGTCTCCGACCAGGTCGTACTGACACGCGGCAACGGAGCTGTGACCGCTCACGACGCCGCCACCGGGCAACGGCTTCTCGTCCTGGCCGAGGACGGTCCCAAGGGACAGTACACGCGTTACGCCCTGGCCCGCACAAGTCGCCGCATGGCCTTCGCCCGTGGGACGGAAGTGCTGGTCGCCACGGCCCCGGAGCCCGGCTCGCTGCCGACCGCCGACATCCTCACCACCGGCGACGACGGCGACGCCGTGCACTTCTCGCCCTCCGGCCGCTATCTGGTCACGGTGGGCGTCGGCGGGGCGGTCGCTGTGTGGGACCCGGAGAACGGACGGCGGCTCGCAGCCATCGGCGAGGGTGGTTATCAGACGACGCGCGTGTGGGCCGCGTTCGACGCCGACGAGAAGACGCTGGCCGTGAATGAGCCCTCCACGCAGTCGGTCACGCTCTACGAACTGCCCTCCCTCCGGGTACTGCGGCGGATCCACGTCGACCCGCCCGCCGGGTCGGCGCCTCGCGACACGGAGTTCCGCGACCTGGGATTCACGCGGGAGGGCCGCCTGGTCGCCCTCGTGGCAGGGGCCGTCTCGCAGTGGGACGTCACGACCGGCCGCAAGGTGGGCGAGACGCTGCTGTTCCGGGAGGACTCGGAAGTGGACCGAAGCCGGTTCGCCACCAATATGGCAGCCGACGCCACGTCCGAACGGATCGCCGTATCGACCCCGGACCTGGGCGGCGTGGAGATCTGGGACCTCCGCAGCCGGCGGCGGGTCAGCGTCGTCATCCCCGAGTCCCGCGTTCCGCTGTCCGACCGGGACGCTGTGCGGTTCAGCGGCGACGGGCGGCGTCTGCTGCTGATCGGCAAGGACGGGAGCGCGGAGGTATGGGATACGAAGGGCCGGCGCCGTGAGACCACCGTCCCGCCCGACACCGCCCGCACCACCATGTTCCTCGCCGATGGCGACGAGACCGTCAGCGTGAGACGGAACGTCGTGGAGCGGTGGGGCGACGACGGGCTCCGAAGTCAGACCCGTGTACCGGCAGCCGCTCATGTCCGGACGGTCGTGCCCTCCCCCGACGGTGAGCACCTGTTGCTCAGCGTGCCGGAAAGCACCACCCAGGAGTCGGGCACGGACTTCGGGACGACGGCGGTCTTTCATCTGAGACAGGCGTCTGCCCGTACCTGGGCCGCCGAACTCTGCCGACGCGTCACACGCGACATCTCCCAGGAGGACCTGAACGCGATGCCGTACGGAATGCTGGAGCGACTCCTTCTGGGGGTGACGGCGTGCGGAGAGCGGTGAACTCCCCGGCCGCGACGGCCGTCCTCTGCCTGACGCTGGTGACGGGGTGCGGAGCGTCGACGGGCACGGCCCCGTCGGAGTCGAGCCCGTCCGTTTCCCTGTGGGGCACCTCGGGCCCGGCGGCGGAGAGGTCCCCGAAGGACCGCAGCGAGGCCTTCGACGTCGACCGAGCGGTGCTCCGGGTCAAGCGCCTGGGATACACGGCCGACGCCGACGCCGGCACCCTGAAGAGCCTCAAGGGGCCGCTTCGCGCGATCCACGCCCACTGCACCGGCGGCGTCGACGGGAAATGCGTTTCCGTCTTCTTCTTCTACGGCAACGAGTACGCGGGTTACGACGTGCCCGCGGCCGCCCAATCGACGATCAAGAACCAGGACGGACAGACCGTCACGCTGTCCTATCCCCTCTACCTGCCGACGGATCCACAGTGCTGTCATTCCGGCGGCGAGGCCGAGTACCAGGTGCGCTGGAAGGACGACAAGCTGGTCTTCTCACCACCGCTGCCCGAGAACCCGAACTACGCAGCCGAGTAGGCGTTCCACCCAGTACGTGAGCACAGGGCCGCGACGCCCCTCACCACCGGGGTGGCCTGATTTCTCACCGTTTCAAGGGACACAGCACTCTATGAGCAACAGCAAGCGACGTCCGCACGGCAACAGCCATACAGCACGGCCAGGCGAGGGAAAGGCCAGCCTGCCCAAGCGCGTGTCCGGCAAGTTCGTGCGCATGTACCGCCGCTACCACGCATGGCGCGCCCCTTTCCCGCTGTGGGCGCGGATCGTGTGCGACATCCTGTTCTGGGCCGTCGCCGCCGCCGCGGCCTACGTGGCCATCGGCAGCCTGTGCGGAGCGGTCCTCATCGCGGCTCCCCTGCTCGGGTTCCTGGGACTCGCCTCGAGCAAGGAGTACGACGACGGCATCGACTGGAGCGACCACCGGATGGGCGGGCAGCCCAAGAACCCCGGGCCCAAGTTCTAGAGTCGCCTCACTTCCGGCCGGGCAGCTCGTCACGACAGCGTCTGGGCCAGCGCGTCGAAGTTCGCTTGGATCTTCTGGAAGCGGTCCCTCTGCAAAGCGGCCAGTTCGCCGACGGTCATCCCCTGCCGCCACTCGGCGTCGCCGCCGTCGTCGACGAGGATGTCGACGCCGAGGCGGAGGTTCAGTTGCCAGGCTTCGAGGTGCTCCGTGCTGCCGTCCCAGATGAAGCGGTCGAGGTTGGCGCGCAGGTCGGTGACGAACTGGCGGGGTGTCGCGCCGAAGTCCCTGTAGTCGGCGAGGAACTGGCGCAGCCGGTCGTGGAAGGCGGCCGAGTTCGCGGTGCCCGCCGGGCGTGTGGGCTCTCCCGGGACCGAGGCCCCGCCCACATGGGTCCCGAGTTTCGGATCCACGATCGGCTTCGGATCCTCGCCGGGGGTGTACCGGAAGCCCACGATCCCTCCGATCGACCACACCACATGGTTGGTGGGACTCCTCAGCCTGTGCATCGCCCACATCCAGTCGATGGCGCGGGCGATGTCCCCCTTGCGTGCGATGTCGACGGCATGGACCATGACCTCGCGGATACGGTCGACCGGAATCCACTCGTGGTGGCCGGGCATCGCCTCGCGGAACTGGTCCTTGATCCATGACCTGGTGGCGCCGCCCGTGTTCCACAAGGCGCTGAAGTGCTCCCAGGTGAGTCCGCCGGCCTTCTGCCGAACGGTGAGTGCGGTGAGGAAGGGCACCACGCCGACGGTCGGGTCCCCCTTGCCGTAGGCGCGTACCGCTGCCGCCAGGCCGGGGTGGAGTGTGGAACCGACGAACGGGTCGAACCTGCCGTACTGGGCTTCGCCTTCCGCGGTGAGGGAGTGCCTGAAGCCGATCCCGGCGATCTCGTTGCGGACATGGGCGTCGGCGTCCGGCGCGAGGCGCGCCTCGCCCGCGAGTCTGAGCCGTTCGGCGGCCGCCTCTCCGAGCCTGAGGATGAAGGCCGACCGCAGCATCTGGGGAGGCCGCGTTCTCGGGAGGGTGAAGAGGTAGTCGCCGAAGGCCTGGGCGCTGGGCCGCCGTCTGCTGAGCGGGTCCTTGGACGAGCCGCTCGTGGGGTCGTCGCCGTAGAAGTAGAAGCGTACGAGCCTGGGGATTTCGGGATGGTCGAGGAACGCGACGGCCTGCTCCTCGGTGGCGTTGGTGACGTCCTGCTCCCAGATCCGCTCCTCCGAGTCGGTCGAGGATTCGTAGATCACGGGCTTCCTGATCTGCCGCTCCCACCACGCCGGGTGTACGCGTGCGGCGAATCTCCTTCCGTGCAGGGGCAGTTGGGCGGAGATCTCGACGAGCAGCACCTCCAGGTCCGCCTCACGGGTTTGGCCGAACGCCGTGAAGAGCAGGCCGAGGACACGGGCGATCTCCCTCTGCCTCTGTTCCAGGGCCTCGTCGTCGGTGAGGGGTGCGGTTGGTGCTCCTGGGCCACCGGGGCTCTGCCGCGCGTCGAGGGCGGCCTTCTCCCGTGCGAGCCGGTCCGCCTCGATGTCCGCGTTCGAGACGAGGGTGCGCAGCGTGGTGATATGGGCGAGGACCGCGGTCCTCGCCTTCTCGTCGTCCTTGAACTTCTGCGGTGCGGCCTTCTCCCACTGCGTCAGTCTCGCCTCGAGTCGCGTGGGCTGACTCGCGACCATCAGGTCGGCCGTCGCGCCGGTGACTTGGATCCAGTGCCGGTGCGCCTCACCGCCCGCGCTGAAGGTGACGCTCTGCCCGATCTCGTCGTCGGCGCCCTTGCCGCCGGTTCCCTCCTTCTTCTCCTGCGGCCCACCGGGGCCGAGCGCGGTGAGCAGGGCACGGCCCTTGGTGACCAGCCAGCCGATCACGGCCTCGGCGATGCCGAACACGTAGTCCTGGAGCCGTTTGATCACCGCGACGACCTGTTCGGGGAGGTCGCCCAGTCCTGCCATGCCCGCCAGGAGGTCGATCACGATCGGCAGAAGCTGCGCCAGGGCGCCTTCCACCGCCTTGGCCATCCCTCCGGTGTTGCCGGCCAGGATGTCCGCGGCACCGCCCACCACGGTGTCGACGAGTCTGAAGACGGAGGCCGCGTTCTCGAAGACCCAGCGCAGCACCTTGTAGATCAGCTCGATTGCCTGCAGGACCGCGCCTGCGGGGTTCAGCATGCCGAGGACGTGCATCGCCACCTGCTCGACCAGCGTCTCCGTGACGTAGGCGATGGCGGCGTCGAGGATCTGCTGGAACAGGTCGCCCGGGTCGAGTTTCTCCTTGAGCATCTCCAGGATGCCCTCGGGTCCCTTCGTGATCAGCGTCGAGACCAGGTCCCAGGCCGTCTCGACCAGGGCGACGTTCTTCTCGCCGATGTGCCTGACGAGGATTCCCCTCAGCCGCGCCCAGGTGAGGCCCATGAGCTGCAGCGCGAAGGTGATGATGCCCGGGATGCCGAAGTCGGTGGGAATCTGGACACCGACCGAACCCAGCCCCCGGAACAGCCAGTTGAAGAACCCGTTGATCAGGTGGTCGGGGAGGTGGTCGAAGAACTGCCGGAATCCCTGGGCGAGGGCCGCGACCAGGTTGTTGGCGAACTTCATCGGGTCGTCGGCGATGTCCGCCACGACCTGCTGGATACGGTCCACCAGTGCCCAGAACGCGGGCGGCGGAATCCCGACGAGCAGCAGCAGTCCCTCGACGATGGCCTTGACCGGGTCGTCGAGGAACTGCTCCACGGCTTTGGCGATCCTGCCGATGAGCCCGCCCGCTGCCTCGCGGAGCTGTTCGACCTCGTGCTGCACCTGCGCGACGGCCGTCACGGCCTGCTGGCTGAGGTCCTTGGTGAAGTCGTCGCGGGTCCGGTCGACCTGGGCGTCGAGGCCGTCGAGTCTCGCGGTGAACGCGGCCTGCTCGGTCGCCGCCCATGCGCGCAGTCCGGCGGGCAGGTCGGTGAACAGCTGGCCGAGCTGTCGCCGGGCGTCGTCGATGACGGTCTTGGCCGCCGCGATCACGGACTCGACGTCGGCCGAGATCTCCAGCAGCAGGGCGCAGACCCCGTCGCCGAACAGCCGCTCCGCCCGGTCGTACTCCTCCGTCACCCAGGCGGGCAGCCCCGTGATGGTGTCCCAGCCCGCGAGGAGCAGCCCGCCGGCTCCTGAGTGGCGTTCCTCGATCCACCGCGCCACCCGGTCCAGCGACTGCCGGAATTCCGTGGAGTGCCGCTCCAGTCCGGCGTTCCACTTCTCCATCGCCGTCCGGGGAAGGGGCTTCAGCAGCCCGTCCACCCGCGTCTGTGTCCCGGTGAAGATCTCCTGGGCCCGGCGGCTGACGGACTCCCGTGTCTGCTGCTCGGTGCCGACCATCGCGCTCTGCCGCCCGGTAACACCGGTGACGGTGGCGGCTCGTGAGGAGTTGAGCGCCTCCAGTGCCTTGGTCTGCAGATCGGCCATGCCGGTCCTGGCCTGGGCGAGCGCCTCGTCCTGCTTGGCCAGTGCCTCGGCCGGCCGGACCGCCGCCATCTCGGCGAACTGCTGCTGCCCCTCTCGTACGGTGGAGAAGGGCGGCTGCTGGATGGGCGCGGACGACGGCCGGTCGATCCTCGAGTCGGCGACCTTCTTGTCCAGGTCCGCCTTGTCGGCGTCCAGGGAGAGGTCCTGCGGCGGGACCGGGTCAGGAGCGGCCGCGGGCGCCGCGATGCCCGGGTCGGCCACCGTCGCGGCCGGGCGGACGAGCGGCTGCGGGGTGTTTGCGGGCGTGCCGGCGGGCTGTTGCTGGAGCCCGTCGTATCCGGCCGCGGCCTGCGCGGTGTCGCCTTCCACGGAGGTGCTGAGCGATTGGCCGGCGTCCTTGGCCATCGCCTTCGGGTCGGCGTCGACGAGGTGCTTCTCGTCGAGCGGGCGCTTGCTGCGGATGGCCCGCCGGATGTCGTCGCACAGCAGCAGGATCTGCGGGCTCGGGGCCGGCTTCGTACCGAGGGCGTCCGCGAGCGCTGCGCCGGCCCGCGCGGCTGTTTCCGCGGGCGGCTCGGTCACGGCTGCGCGGGCCGCCGCCGTGGTGGACTCCGCGTCCGGCAGGGTGCCCGCTGAACGGGCCGCGCTGCGGGCGCCCTTGGACACGGTGGCGACGCGCTCCTGCTGTGCGGGGGAAGGTGCGGCGGGCGCCGGGGGGATGTGCAGAACGACGTCGGGTACGGCCTCCTCGGCGGCCGGGGGTTCCTCGGCCGCGCTCCCGCCGGGGACCTCGGCGAGCGGGGCGGGGACGGGCTCGCCCGGGGCTGGTTCGGCCGGTGCCGGCTCGCCCGGGGCCTGTGCGGCAGGGGCCTGTCCGGGGAGGGAGGCCATGGTGGCGGGCGCGGGCGCCGTATCGGTGGCGGAGGGGGCGGCGGTCTCCCCGGCGCTCACGAGGAGTCCGGGTGCGCCGAAGGGAACGTCGGGGCTCACGACGATACGGTCCGCGGCCGGGACGTCGGGGGCCGCGGACGACCCTGCCACGGAGTCTCCCGGCCGCTGCTCCGGCCGCAGGGTGACGGGGTCCACGAGTGAGCCGCCGGTTCCGGCCTCAGCTCGTGGCCCGCTCGGGACCGGCAGTGTCAGAGACGGACCGGCCGCCGGCCGAGGTCCGTCGCCGGTGTCCACCTCCCAGCGGCCCTGCGCGGCTGCGGCGTCCAGCACGACACCTGCCACACCCGCGTCCACGGTCACCGACGGGAGCGGGAGCACCGCCGTGACGCCCAGAGGAGCCGCGCCATCGTGGACTCCGCGTGCCTCCCCCAGGTCCGCCGGTCGCGACCAGGCGTCGTCCGCGTACGACAACCGCGCCAGCACGGTGCCGAGTACGGTCACGGTGGCCTCCACCGAGACCCGGCCCGTGGGTGTGCCGTCCTCGCCCACCTCGAAGCGTGCCGTGCCGCGCACGAACGGGGACTCCACGGGCCCGGCCACCCAGGCCCGTGCGCCGGCCGCGCCCTCCTGCGGACCGGTGCTCCCCGCCGAACGCGTCGCCGCCGAGGGACTGCCGACGCCGCCCGGCGCGTGCCGCGGCTGCTCCCTTCCCGGCGTGTCCCCCGCGGGCCGGCGCCGTGAGGGGCCGGCCGCCCCGGCCGCGCGCTCCGGGGCGCTCGCCCGCCGCTCGGGGCCGGCATGTGCACGTTCCACACGCGCTCCTCAGCCCGACACCGACGGAGGCGTACGCCCGCTCTTGGCGAAGGCCGTGAGAACCCCGGACGTCAGGTGCTCCGCTGTCACCGTCCGTCCGTTCGCCGCGGCGGCGTAGGCGGCCGCGACCGCGGCGTCACGGATCTCCGCCCCCGTCAGCGGATAGCGTTCCGCGAGGCCCGTGAGGTCGACGTCCGGGGCCACGGGCACGGCGGCGGGCAGCACCCCCCGCCAGATGGCGAGGCGCTCGGCCACCCCGGGCACCGGGAACTCGACGCGCAGGTCGATCCGGCGTGTGAAGGCGTCGTCGAGGTTGCCCAGCAGATTGGTCGTCAGGATCACCACCCCCGGATGGCGCTCGACCCGCTGGAGGAGGTAGCTCACCTCCTGGTTGGCGTACCGGTCCCGCGCGTCCGACACCTCGGTACGGCGGCCGAAGACGGCGTCCGCCTCGTCGAAGACGAGGAAGCACTCCTCTTCCTCCGCCCAGTCGAACAGCCGGGCGAGGTTCTTCTCCGTCTCGCCGATGTACTTGCTGACCAGGGCCGAGACGTCGACGCGGTAGGCGGGGACACCGACCGTGCGGCCGAGCACCGCCGCGGTCATCGACTTGCCGGTGCCGGGCGGCCCGTGGAACAGCACCAGGGTGCCGCGCACGCCGTCGTGCTCCCGGGCGAAGCCCCACTCCTCCAGCACGGTGTGCTTGTGCCTGACACGTTCCAGCACGGCCCCGAGCTGGCGTCGCACCTGGCCCGGTACGACGATGTCGTCCAGGGTGTGGGCCGTGTCCATCCGGTCGACCGGCAGATCGGGCAGCGGACCGCCGCCGACCGACCCGCCGGTGAGGAAGGCGACGAGGCTGCGGTGCGGGGTCACCCTCCCCGCCAGCGCGGCGCCGTCGTCCGGTGCGAGGTCCAGCAGGCGGGCGCCGCGCAGTCTGCCGTGCGTGGACAGCAGGTCACGGGCCGCCAGCCGGCCCGCGAAGGTGCGCCCGCACAGGTTGCGCACCACTTCGCCGGTGAGATGCGCGACGCCGGGGCGGTCGGTGAGGAGCCCGTAGTAGACGCTGAACTTCTCGTCGATCTCGGGGGCGACGGCGGCCACGAGGGTGAGTGCCTCGGCCGGGTCCAGCGCGCAGTCCTTGACGACACGGGACAGGGGCCCGTCACCCGCGTAGGCGGTGATGCCGGGCAGTCCCTCCGACCCCTCCAGGCCCAGCGGTCTGGCCATGAGGGCGGCCATGACCCGCTCGGGATCGGTGCCCGCCGCCCCGTGGGCTGCGAACGCACGGCGTTCCTCCAGCCGGAGCCCGATCACCGCCTCCAGCGTGGTCAACGCCCTTTGCAGTTCCGTCATATGGCCCGGTGTCAGCATCAGGCACCCGGCCTTCCATCGGGCGGCGCAGCCGCGAACCGGATACGGACCGGCGGTGACCACGGGAGCTGGAACAGAGCCAACGGATAGGGCAGCCGGGAGAGCGCGATGTCGAGCGGCAGCCGTCCCAGCTCCACCTCCACGGTGCCCTGGCCGTCCGCCGTCTCCTGCAGCCGGGCGGGGCGCCGCAGGAACCCGGTCCGGATGTAGGCGGCACTCGACTGCGCGAAACCGGGCACTGCGGCGGCGAATCGGCGCAGTGCCGCCTCCGCCGCAGGCTCCGCCGGCGTTCCGCCTGCGATCCGGGGCACGCGCGCCCCGGGATGCTGCCCGGCCAGCACCATGACCAGTGGATCGGACTGGAGGTCCGGGTCGGCCGGGTCGGTCAGTACGGCGAGGGCTACGCGGCGAAGGTCCGCCTCCGCGGCTTCGGCGACGGCGGGCGACGCGCTGCGCCCCAGCGCGTCGACGGCCTCTGCGAGGTAGTCGCCCAGCCACGGGTACAGCAGCACGAGCCCGCCCGCCCTGGAGAGCAGAGGGCTGTCCGGTGAAGAGGGGTGGCCGGCTGGTTCCAGGAGCGCCGCGAGGAAGGACTCGGCGTCGGTGGCGTCCGCGGGAGTGCCGGTCGTCGACTGTGCGGCGCGGGCCTGCCAGAGGGTGGCCCACTCGGCGTCGCCGGCGCGGTCCGCGTGGGCGTGCGCTTCGCCGCCGTGGACCGGCGTGGTGGCCACGGCACCCTCTTCTGCCGAAGGTCCGGGTTCCACGGGCAGCCGACCCGCTTCCGGACTCGGCCCGCAGTCCTGGCGTGACGTCGCCAGGGCGGTGCTCACGGCCCGCCGCTCGTCGGTGCCCAGGGCCCGCCACAGGCCCGACAGCGCCTCCGGCCGTGCCGCCAGCTCGCGTGCGACCCGAGTGAGGGCGGCGTTCGAGAGGCGGCTCAGCCGCACACCGAGGTCCGGTGGAAGCCGGGTGCCGACGCCCTGCTGTCCGGCGTCGGGCGGCCGGGGGCCGTCGCCCGCCGTGGACGGGACCGGTTCCCATGCCGGTTCGCCCGCCGGGGCGGGGCGCGGGACGGACATCCGTCCCGCGATCGCGGCGCGGATGTGCTCGGCCCACATCAGCACCACGGTCTCGTCGTCGTACTCCACGGGATCGAAGCCGAGGGGGACGACCAGCCGGTCCAGCCTCAGGTCCGGTACCCCTGCCCCGGGCGGCACGCCCAGAGCACGGGCCAGTGCGGCGGGGAGCCGCTCGGCGGCGAGACGGGCGAGGCGGGCGCGCACGGCGAGAGCGCGCTCCTGATCCTCCGGGGTCGTCCGGCACAGGATGGTGAGGCGTTCGAGCCGCAGATCCACCGCGGTCCCGGTCGGCGCTGTCAAGACGGCCCCCGCAGCCGCTCGGTGAGGGCGTCGGCCGCACTGCGGATCCGCGCGAGTCCGTCGTCGGGCAACCGGGCCGCCTCCGCGGCCGCCACCAGGGACTCGACGAGGGTGGAGAGCTCCTGGCCGTGGGACAGCGTCAGCGGCTGCTCCCGCTCGATGTGCCTGCCCAGTTCGGTGAACGCCTGCTCACCGGTGGCGAGTTCGTCTCTCACGGCGTCGCGGCGGTCGTCGGGAGCGGCTTCGACGAGTGAGCGGCGCATCGTCCCGAGGAAGTCGACCATGCTCGCGTTGAGCCGCGTCGCCTCCGCGAGGCGCGGGGCGACGGCCCGTGGCCTGAGGATGTCGTCCACCCTCTGGTTGGAGATCTTGACCGCCTCCAGCGCCTTGTCGAGGTTGCGCCCCAACGCGAGGTTCACCTGCTCCACCGTGGTGACCCTGGCAACGGATTCCACGACGGACTGCTGGAACTTCTCGACCTGCTCGCCGACGCGCTGCACGCCGCTCTGGAGGTTCTGGGTCCTCTCCTCCAGCTGTTCGATCCTGCCGACGGCCCTGGTGTCCTGAGCCGTGAGCTTGAGGTCCACCTTGGTGTCCTGTGCCGACAGCCTGATGTCCACCTCGGCCCGCAGATCCTGACGCAGCACGTCGACGTCGCTCTTGGTCACGGCGTTCCTGAGCTGCTGGACCAGCCCGCCCAGTGCGGGAAACTCCTGCAGCTCGCCGCTCTTGAGCTGGGTCAGGCCGGTCTCCAGGACCTGCACCTTGCTCATCACGCCGTCGACCGCCTGCTCGGCCTTCAGTGCGCTGGCGGCGGCCTTCTTCGCCTCGCCGCCCGCGTTCGCGAGGACGCCTCCGGCGCTTTTCAGGACCTGCTGGTTGGCGACCCGGCCGATCTCGACGATCTTGCCGTGCTGGTCCTTGACGAGGACGAGGGTGTCCCCGAGGCTGATCGCGCCCTGGGCGGAGAACCCCTCGATGCCGTGCGCCTCGGCCGCCGTGCGCACGAGCACCTTCGGCTTCACACCGCGGTCGGTGATGAACTGCTTCACCGAGGCCTCGGTGGCGACCGCGTCGCTGCCGAGCGCCGGGTTCAGCGAGAACACTCCCGCCTGAGCGAAGTCGAGCGGGTCGATGTCGTACAGGACGTCGATCTCCACGGGGTCGATCACCCCGTGGCCGCCGCCCTTCACGAGGGGGACTTCCTCCAGATAGAGGTCCCGCCAGGCGTCGGGGATCCTGGGCGGCGGGTAGACGACGTCAATGCACTCCACCTTCAGCCCCAGGTTCATCCTGAGCCTGGCCACTGCCTTCTTGCCCTTGGGGCACTTGTGGAAGTCGTCCTTGCCGGGCGGCGGTTTCGGCGGATCGTCCGGCCCGGGTACGGAGGGTTCGGCGTAGCTGCCGATGAGCGACTCCAGCCTGTTGAGCATCAGCGTCGGCGGGTCCAGCGCGCCCGAACCGAGCAGGGCGTTGGACAGTCCGGCGGGCGGCTCGAGATCGTGCCGGTACTCCGGCTTCCAGGTCGGCGTGCCCCCGGTGATCCAGCCCAGGGCCACCCCGGGTGGCACGGCGTCGCGCGGTGACGGCGTGTTCAGGGCCAGGACCCGCAGCACGTCGAGGGCCGCGAAGAAGACATGGTTGAGGAACGCCGCTCGGTACTGTCTGATCGCCGGCAGCAGGGGGCCGCTGATCGTCAGCTCGGCCAGCCGCTTCGCCGAGGGCTGGGTGAGGGTCACCCCGGCCGCCGCGAGGCGGTTGCCGATCGCGGTGCGGAGCCGGTCGAAGTCCCCCTGGACGCTCCCGTCGGCGGCGATCGTCAGCGGGGACTCGTCCCGGAGCAGCGGCTCGGTGGCGAAATCCGTCCGCGGGGTCCTGAGCCGGCCGGGCGCGAGCACCACCGTGGCGCCACGGACGCGGATCGCGGAGTGCCCGGCACAGCCGGTCTCGTCGCACGGCGGGGCAGGCCTGTCGAGGTCCTGGAACACCAGGACGGGGGTGACGCCGCCCTGGCCGGGGTCGATGAAGTCGAAGTCCGCGCTGCCCGTGGTGACCTCGACCACCGATTCGGTCTCGAGCAGCAGCAGCCGGCCGTGCTGGTCGACGGCCAGGCCGGGGGCCACGGTCAGTCTCCGCCTGCCGTCGGGGTCCGGATCGCTCAGCGCGCCGGTGAGACCGCTCACGATACCGAAGCCGATCGCCCGGCCGAGGATTTGATCCTGTCCGTCGAGGAAGTCACGCAGCAGATTGAGGTCGTCCCTGGTGAGGGTCTGCCCGCTGGTGAACAGCGGATAGCGGCGCCCGGCCGTCTCCGCGTCCTCCGGGCCGGGTGCGGCGTGGTCGTTCGTGCTCATCCGCTCAAGCCTCCGTCACGTCGGTGGGAAGTCGGCCGACGTCCAGCCTGTCGGCGGCCGCGCCCTCGTCGATGCAGCTCCCCAGCCGCAGGCCGTCCTTGTGTTCGGTGAGGTCGACCAGCCCGCACAACAACCCCCGGACCCGCTCCCGGAACTCCTCCTCGGTCTCCGGATCGTCCGCCCCCGGGCCCTGTCGCCGCTCCAGGACGAAGCCGTCGGGGACCCAGCACAGCCGCGTCAGCACATGGGCGGGCGCGTAGCGTTCGACGACCAGGGAGGCCTCCGTGCGCGCGGCGGCGTCCGGGAACGCGGCCGAGACCGGTACGAACAGGGTGGCGCGCAGCCAGGGCAGCGGCCGTCGGCGTCCGTCGGTGTCGGTGTGCGGTGTCCCGGCGCGCTCCCCTGCCGTGGCGTACTTGAAGTGCTCGACCAGGAGCGGCCGTTGCGAGGGTTCGCTGAGGCCGAACCACAGGCAGAACCAGTCGAGGAAGCCGCGGGGGGTGCCGCGGCGGCGCCACAGCCGGGCCGCCTTCTCCAGGAACTCCCTTTTGCGCGTGAGTCCTTGTGCGTCGCGCCACGTCCCGGGGAAGACGAAGCCGTACCAGTCGGCCAGTTCGTCGTAGAGCTCGGAGATGCGGGTGAGGAGGGCGTCGCCGCCCGCGTCGGCGGGCAGCCCCGGGGGCCAGGCGGCGCCGGCCGGGCTGTACCAGAGGGGCAGTTCCGCCAGGCGGTCCAGGTAGGCCCGGTTCAGGTCGTCGACGAGTGCCAGGAATCCCTCGATCTGCTCGAAGCTCTCGCGGTCGGCCGCGAACACGCCCGGCAGATGCGTGGCGATCGTCGTGTACTCAGCAGCCATCGGCGCACCCTTCGCGCAGTTCCAGGCGGACGGTCAGACAATGCCGGTCGTCGGGGGCCAGCACGGGCACACAGTGCCGAGGGAGAGGAAGTTCGCCCGAGTGCCACTCGGGCCGGCCGTCCGGCAGTACCGCCGCCGCTAGGTCCTCCACACCGAGCACCTCCGGGTCGCCGGAGATCACCTGGACCAGTTCCGCCAGCCGGACCGGTTCACCGGGGCGCCATCCTCCGGCCGCCGTGGCGGCGGGGCGGCCCGTGCGCGGCCAGGGTCCGTCCGTGTGGCGGGGGTGGCCGGGCTCGGCCGTGATGTCCGCGCTCTCCTTGCGGCCTGCCTTCAGCAGCGCCCCGATCCTGGCCAGGGCGTCGCGCAGAACGCGCTGCCGGGAGGCCGTCACCGGCACGTACACGACTCCGCGCAGGGCGATCGGGCACGTTCCCAGGAGGGCGGCGCCGACCTCGTCACCGATCAGCCGGCGTGGTGCGAGCCGGTCGAGGTCGAGGTGCGGGTTCTCGTACGGCTGGTCGACCTCGGCCGTCTCGTCCGGCCCGGAGAGGGTCTCGGCCAGCACGGTGTGCAGGAAGCGGCGACGCGCGTCGCCGGTTGTGAGTGCGGCCGGCCGGTCGGGCTGCACCAGCAAGGTGATCGCCCCTGGTCTGGCGGCTCCCCCGTGGTCGGCCTCGTCCTGGGTGTCCCGGCCGTCGAAGCCGATTCCGGGGAGCACTCCGGGCACCGCCCAGGCCCGTTCGACGGTCACGATCCCGCTGCCGTCCGCCGCCCCGGTGACATCGTGGGTCACGCCGACGGCGAGCCGCGCGTAGTCGTCGGTGGTGACGGGCTCGACGGTGCGGGCCTGAAGTGGGTGCGGTGGCCAGCACGTGGTGGCGCCGTCGGCTCGTTCCCAGTCCTCCGGGCGCGCGCCCGGGGGCGCGGGATGGATGCCCACGGCGTCCGCCGCCGCCCGCGCGTCGAGGTCCAGTTCCGCCGCCAGCACGGTCTGGGCGGCGACGCGGTCGGCCGCCGCCGACACCAGCTCACGCACCCGGCCCTCCAGGGCACGCAGACGCTCCGCCGCGCTCGCACGGCGGTGGCGCTCGCCGATCGCCGCCTGTTCCTCGGCGAAGAGCAACGCCCTTGCGCCTGGCGGCGGTTCCGTGGCCGGTGCTGTCGCGTCGAGTGCCGCCTGCCGTACGAGCGGGGCGCGCAGCAGCCGGACGGCCGCCGCGCGCAAGGCCGCCTCATCGGCCGGATCCCCTCCGGGGGCCGTCGGACGGCTGAGCTGGTCGGCGGCGGCCTGTCCGGTCGGTGCCGCCCGGACGGCTTGACGGTCTGCGGGAGTCAGCCCGGCGAGGAGGTCTCCCAGGGCCTTGAGGCCGTCCGGGTCCCGCGGCAGCGGCGCACGGCTCCAGTGCAGCTCTGCGGCGTCCCGGAACAGCCCCGTCTCGGCCGACCAGCCGGACAGGGGCCGGTTCTCGGTGCGGTAGTGCAGATCGGCCATCGACCAGACCACGGATTCCAGCAGCGTGATACCGGGGTCGCTGGGGTTGTGGTCGGTCCAGTCGGCCGCGTACTCCCGTACGGTCTCCATGGCCGTCTCGAGCAGCGCGGCGAAGTCGGCGTCGGGGGCCGGGGCGGTGACGGCGCGCAGGGGGGCGGGGAGCGAGGGGGGAGCGGACGGGACCGCACCGGGCTTCGGCTGCGTCACAGGCGCTCCTCGAGGACGAGTTCATGATGTCCGGCCGATGCGATCAGTCCGCGGCACGCGTCGGTGCCGACCCTGGGCAGGCCGGTGTGCGGGGGCAGCAGCCGCAGGTCCCGCACGTGGTCCACCTCTGGCCGTTCCTCGAGGAAGACGGTGAGCGACGAGGGGTAGAGCGCGCGGCCGAAGTCGGCGAAGCCGCTTCCGCCCGGGTGCAGTCGGGCCTCCAGAGCGGCGGTCAGGCTCTCGCGTGCCCCGGCGGCGGCGACGCCCGGAGCCAGGGCGATCCGCGCGTGGACTCCCACCTGTTCGTACAGGGGGCACAGCACCACCGGCCGTGCGTGCGGGGAGCGGACGGGCTCCAGGCGGGCGAGGATGCGCTCGGCCAGTGTGACGCCCGGCAGGGGCAGTCGCTCGGCGCCGCGGGGGACGACCACCAGGGCGACCGAGCCGGGCTCGGCGCAGCCGTCCGCCCCCGTGTGCGGCAGGCACCGTACGGCGGCGACCTCGGGGAAGGTGTCCTTGACGAGCGTCTCGTAGTCCCAGGGCTGGATCGCCCGCCCCCGGTGCCGCACCACACCGGTGGCGCGGCGCAGATACTCCTCGTCGGTCTCGGCGGCCCGGCCCGGTGTGCCCGCGCCGGGGTTGGACACCTTCACACCGGGGATCGGACGGCGCAGTCCCTTCAGCTCCCCCGCGGCCGGTGCGGTCGACGGGCCGCGGTCCGCCTGGGGGTCGGGCGCGCTGCGGCACACGGCTGTGACGGCGTCCGTGCGGATGTCCAGGATCTCGCCCACCAGATGGGGCGTCGAGGTGCGCAGGCGCAACCAGCGGTCCGTGGCCGCGCCCTGGTCCGCGCAGCCTTCGGCCCAGTCGGCGGGCAGCAGGGTTCTCACGACCCCGCTCTGCCGCAGCCCCTTGGTGCCGTCGAGCACGTGCAGCGGCTGCCAGGCGTCCGCCGTGGTCCAGTACTCCCAGGTCGCGTCATGGCCCCGGCCCGAGGAGGCGCAGGCGGGGGCCTGGCCGACCCGCACGTGGAAGGAGAGTCCGCCGACCGCGTCGGGGCGCAGCCCCGTGAAGCCGAGAGCGACCGCGCCGTGCGCTCCCTCGGAGGTGTCCAGGGGCTGCCGGAAGGGGCGTGCGACGGGGCCGGGAAGGTCGAGCCGCCGGGTGGCGTGCCCGTTGCGCGTCCGCAGGTCCCGCACGGAAACCGACTGGGTGCGGTACGCGATGGTCACCCGCGACGCGGTCGGCGGGGTGGGCGCGATGAGGTCACCGGCCCGCGGGCTCCTGGCCGTCGCGACGTCCTCGGCGAACCGGGCGATCCGGCGCAGGTGGTCCTCCCAGCCGAAGTCGCCGCTGCTGAGGAACAGCCGCATGAAACGGCCCGTGACGCCGCCGACTTCGGTGGGGTCGGAGAGCGGCGTGCCGTCCACCGCGACGGTGGCGGTCCTGCGGCCGTGGAGTCTACGGCCGGCCGTGCTGAAGGTCTGCCAGGTGCCTCCGGCCCGGCGCTGCCACTGGATGCCGGGGTCGGGTTCCTTGTACGGGATCTTGCCGATGACGTCGATGCCCTTCGCGAACAGCCCTTCGGCGTACCACTGCTGGACCGGCGCGGCGTAGTCCACGGCCATGAGCCCGTTGCCGCTGTCGTCGAGGAGTTCGAAGGTCAGGGTCAGGCTGTCCAGCGGCTTTCCGAACGCTTCCTCCGAACGCAGATAGAAGCTGTCGCCGCGCCGAGGTGTCGGGCCGAAGGGCTGGAACTCACGGGTGAGGTCGACCGCGCCGTTCCCGGTGGCGCCGCCCTCGGGCACGACGGCCTCACGCTCCATCCGCACCCGCACCTCGGCGGTTTCGAAGGCGAAGGCCCCGGCCGGGGCGGCGTCACCGTCGAAGCGGGCACGCAGGAAGGTCAGTTGCTCCCCGTCGACCGCCAGCGGGCCGCACGCCCCCGTCAGGACGAGCCGCACGCTCTCGCCGTCGTACACCGGCGAGCCGGGCAGCACGGTGGCCAGACCCTCGGGGGTCGACCACTGCCAGGTCGTACCCGCCAGGCCGGCGGTGTCCTGCCCGGGGAAGGTCACGGTCACGGTCGCGGTGCCGCCGGTGAACGCGAGCACGTCGCTGACGATGTCGAGCCGGTGGACGGCCCCTTGCCCGGCGAACGGCGCGAAGGGCGCTTCGGGGTCCCGCCGGTCCGCGGTCCGGTCGCCGTCGGCTGTGGCCAGGGTGCCCATGACCCGGGAGATCCCGGCGCCCTGAAGGGTGAGCGTGTCGGTCGTCGCGTAGATCCGCTCGGCCCCGCCTGCCGTGCGCCCTCCTCGCAGTTCGGTGCCCGACGGCAGGACGACGGGCCCGGCGGCGGGCTCCGCGCGTCGTGGCGGTGCCACGGTGAAGGCGGCCACCACGCTGTCCGGTTCCATGGGACGGCGCGAGATGCCGAGCCGCTCGGACAGCCAGGCCAGCCGCGCCCGGCCGGGAAGCTGCGCGAAATGCCGCGCGAGGCCCTCGTGCAGGGCCGCGACGGCCAGCAGCACCGCCTGGGAGGGGTCCCCGGCGGGCCGGAGTACGGCCGAGGTCCGGCCCTGCGGAAGCGGGTCGTGGAACAGCAGATCGGCCCAGGTCGGCAACGTACCCGAGGGCGCGGGCGGCAGATGGGGAACCGGCCTGGCCGCGGCGGCGGACCGCGCCATCTCGGCGATGACCTCGTCCCGTGAGACACGCCCGGATCCAGGTTCCGCCCCGGTGGTGCGGCTCATGCCCGGTCCTCAAGATAGAAGGGGAGCACGAGGCTGGTGGGCCGCCGGTGCGGGTCGATCCTGAACTCCACCGTGACCTCCACCCGTTCGTCGCCGGTGCCGGACACGACCGCCTCGAGCCGGTCCACGATGGCCCGCGGTTCGAAGCGCAGCACCGCGGTGCGCAGCTCATGGGCGAGCCGGTGGCAGGACGCGGCGTCCCTGATCCCGAACACCTGGTCCTCGGCGGTCGATCCGAAGTCCGGCCTCATCACGCGCTCCCCCAGGGTGGTCCGCACGATGAGGCGGATCGACTGGGCCACGGCGTCTTCGCCGTCCACGGTCGCGACACGGCCGCCGCCTTCGCCGTCCTGGTGCCAGCGGACCGGAAACCGCCAGCCGGTACCGAGGTGCGGGTAGTCACTCATCCGATCACCACCGTGGGAGCGCCGACGACGACGGACGCCCCGCAACCGCACGGATCGCCTGCCCGCAGCGCGGGACGCCCCGCGATGAGCACGGTGGGGCTGCCGGAGGTGAAGGGGGTGCTCGGCGGATGGCCGGGCTGGATCGGACAGGCGTGCAGATCGCCGAGCACGGCCGCTGGGAGCCCGGCGATCAGTACGGTCGCCGCACCCGGGCCGGCCACCGCACCGCCGTGCGCGGTGAGATCGGTGACCCTGGCGGCGGCGGGCATCAGCGGGCTCCGTTCCGGGAAGCGGCGGGCATCAGCTGCCTCCGTCGCGGCAGGCCGCGGCACCGCGCGGAGTGGACGAGCGCCGGGCAACCGTCTTCACAGCCGTACCCCCTAGTTGATCTTCACCAGTGCGCCGGAGACGGACAGCGAGCCCGCCGCCTTGAGTTCCAGGCCGGCCGCGCTCTCCACGGTGGAGGCGCCCTTGGCCTTGGCCCTGAGCGTCGCCGCGTCCACGTTCACGGTCCCGGCCGGTGCGGACAGCGTGATGTCGCCGCTGCCGGCGACGATCGCCACGCCCTTCTCGGACAGCGTGAGCGAGCAGGTGCCGGACGTCTCGGCCAGGACGATCTCGCCCTTGGCGTCGTCGAGTTCGATGCGGTGGCCGCCCGCGGTGGTCAGGGCGATCCGGCCGTTCGAGGAGTCGTCGAAGCTGAGCCGGTGACCGGCCGGGGTGACCACGGACCGCACGGCATTGGCCTTGGGGTCCATCCGCTCGGGCGGGGCCGCCCTGCCGTTCCACAGGGCGCCCAGCACCACCGGGAACCTGCTGTCGTGGTCGATGAACCCCACCAGCACCTCCTGGCCGACGTCGGGGACGAACCACGTGCCGTGGTCCGCGCCGGCCGACAGCGTGCTCAGCCTCGCCCAGACCGGTTCGAGCGCGGGTGCCAGCCACGGGAATCCCACCTTCACCCGGCCCAGCTTCTGCTCGTCGTCGAGGTCCTCCACGATGCCGAGCAGCAGCCCGTGGCCTCCCCTGGTGCCGGCACCGGCCGTGACCCGCGGGGCGGGCGGGCGCAGCGCGGGAGGGGAGCCGAGCTGGAACTCCGTCGTGTAGCCGCTCCTGCCCAGCCGGTGCCGTACGGCGCTGACGTAGTGACGCCCGCCGAAGGCGGAGCCGATCCCGGTGAAGCGCAGCCAGGAGTCGGCCCGCAGCCGGGGCAGCCCCACGGTGCTGCCGCCGCCGTGGAAGTGGCGCAGCACCTCGCCGGAGGCGGCGGCGACCGCCCGCCGGTCCGCCTCCTCAAAGGAGATCCCGGCGGAGGTGCCGAGGTGGGCCTCGCGCAGCGGCCACCCGGCCTTCCGGAGGTCCTCGGCCGGTGTCGCGCGGCCCTGCGGCCCCGGCTCGGCGCGGTCGCTCCCGGCGTCCGCGACGACCGTCTCCAGGGTGGCGGGGTCGAATCCGGCGACCGAGACGGGATCGGCCCGCCCGGACACCTCGCGGGTGAGCCTCAGCTCCCGCAGCGTGCTGCCGTACTCGAGGACGAGGTCGTCGTCGGACGGTTCTGCCGCAGGCCGGAAGACGAGTCGGTCGCCCTCGACGTACGCCACGTAGCCCAGTTCCGCGGCACGGCCGGTCAGCCAGTCCCAGTCGGTGACGCCGCAGAAGGCCACCACCGGCTGATGGATGCCGTCGGCCGCGTCGGCCGTGAGGCCGTAGGCGGCCGCGATCTCGGCGGCGACGTCGCCGTCGGTCGACTCCTCGTAGACGCGTGCGCGGGGCACGGCTGCCAGCAGGGCGCTGCGGGTGCGGCAGGCGATCTCCAGCACGGGGCCCGAGGCCGCGCCGAAGCGGGCCGTCACGGCGGTGAGGACACCGGAGAACACCGGATGCAGCGTGCCGCGCCACCCGAGTGAGAGGTCCACGGCGGTGCCGGGGGCGAACAGTTCGCCGTCGGAGTAGCGGACCTGCCGGGTGTCGGCGTCCCAGTTCCGTACGAGCAGAGCGGCCCGCCCGTGGCGTTGGACCTCCGCGCTGACGTCGATCTCCAGTACGTCGAGCCGTACCTGGGGCTCGACGTCCCGCCCGGCCAGTCTGAGCGTGAAGTCCGGCAGGTCGGGGATGCCGCCGACGAGGTCGGTCGCGGTCGCGGTGGCGGCCATGGCTCATCCCGCCTTCGGGGGCAGCACGAGTACCGTTCCCGGGGTCAGGCGCCGCGGGTTGGCCAGGCGGTTCGCCTCGGCGACCGGCCGCCAGAAGTCGACGGTTCCGTACACGCGGTGGGCGATCCCGTCGATGGTGTCGCCCTCGCGCACGAGCCAGGTCTGGTACAGGTCCGACGATTCCCTGCGTTCCGTCCTGGCGAGGTCGTCCGGCTCGACGACCTCCTGGAAGGTCACCTTGACCCGGGCCCGGACGGGCTCGCCCTGCCGGTCGAAGAGCTGGTAGGTGACATCGGCGCTCAGCATCACGCCGGGGAAGACGAAGTCCCCCCAGTGCAGCCGCACATAGTAGGGGGCGTGGCTCTCGGGCTGGAAGCGGGTGAGTGCGAGCAGCGCCTGGAGACGGGCCCGGACCGTCTCGGCGGCCTCCACCACACCGGTGCCGTCGAAGAAGAACTCGATGGTGAGCTGGTCCGGCTCGCCGCCCGCGTAGGAGGTGGCGGGCTTGCTGGCGCCGGCCGGCTGCTCGTTGGTGTAGCGGTTCTTGAGACCGAAGGACAGCTCGGTGGGGTTGAACTGGGCCTGCCACCGTCCGGCCGGCTCGGTGAAGCGCTGGTCGCGGAAGACGTCGAGGGTGAGCTTGGCTAGCTGGTTCTCCTCGAGGATCACCCTCAGGCCTCCCAGTCCCTGCGCAGCTGTTCGAGCACCCGCTCGGTGGCCCGGCGCACCACCCGCTCGACCAGTTCGTCCTCCGCCGCACCGCCGCCGCCCGCGGTGGGTCCCGCGGACGGAACGGTGGCGGCGGAGGTGCCGGTGAGCGTCACCTCGCTCACGATCTCGCCGATCACAACGGCCATCGGGGTCTCCTCGGGTCAAGTGCGCTGCGGGAAGCGGGGGTACGGAAAGGGGGCCGGGCAACGTGCGGTCAGCCGGGGAGGGTGACGAGGGTGAGTCCCTGATGGGCGATCTCGACGGACTCGACGGCGACGCCGACGGACATCGCGTCGAGATCGGGGCCGGCGATCTTCACCGGCCAGCCGCGCCGGAACGACCAGACCCGCACGGGCGCCGGTTTCCCGTCCACCATGCCGAGCAGCTGCACCTGGCCGTCCCGGGGGCCGACCCTGCCGAGGCGGCCGTACTCGGAGTACCAGTCCCACAGCCCCCGGTCCGCGGTGGCACCCCGCTTGAGCACCAGGCTGGGTGCCGAACCCCTGGACGGGAAGCGGTGCGTGAAGCGGTTCTCACCGCCCTCGGCGTACTCCTCGACCCCGGTCTCCGCCGCCAGCCCGGTGCACTCGCTGAAGTCCGCCATCGTCAGACCGTCGATCCGCAGCCGGAAGAAGGCGGTGGTGTAGGGGTGTCCGATGCTGTCCATGGCTCAGGGGATCGTGACCGTGATGCCCTCGTGGGCGAACTCCAGTGACTCGATCGCCACATCGGTGCCCGTCCCCTTGAGCCCCGGCCCCTCGAGCTTGACGGGCCAGGCGCTCTTCATGGTCCAGGTCATCACGATCTCCTGCTGTTCGTTGCACAGACTCACGGTGACCACGCGCCGGAAGTCGCCCCCCGACTGGACCTGGTCGAACCAGGCGAACAGCCCGTTCCCGGCCGCCGGCACGATCCCGCGCTTGAGCGTCACGCTGCCGTACTTGCGCAGCCCGGGCATCTTCCGCACGGTCTGCTCGGGGTGTGCGCCACCTCGGTACTCGACCGTCTCCGTCTCCATCGTCAGCCCGCTCACCTCGGAGAAGCTGGAGGTGGAATCCCCCCATCCCACTTTGAAGTTGAGGGCTGTCATCGGGTAGTCCATGGCCTGTCCTCCTCGTTGCGTCGATCGGTTCACGGGGACAAAGGAGGCGTCACTCCGTCAGCCGCTTGTGACTGAACCGGAAGATCACGAACTCCGCGGGCTTGGCCGGGGCCACCGCCACCTCGGTGACGACCAGGCCCAGGTCGACATCGGTCTCGGTCATGGTCTCGCCGAGCCCGACCCGCACCCGGTACGCCTGCTCCGGACTGGTACCGGCGAGGGCACCGCTGCGGAAGAGCTGGTCCAGGAAGTTCTCCACCGAGACCCTGATGCGCAGCCAGGTGTCCTGGGTGTTCGGTTCGAAGACGACCCAGTTGGTACTGCGCTCGACGGACGTCTCGATCAGGTTGAACAGCCGCCGGACGCTGACGTACCGCCACAACGCGTCGTCGGAGGACGTCCTGGCGCCCCAGACGCGTGTGCCCCGGCCGGGGAAGGCGCGGATGAGGTTCACCCCCGCCGGGTTCAGCAGGTCCTGCCGTCGCTGTGTGTAGTCCTCGGCCGTCCCCACGATGCCCTTGACGCGTTCGTTGGCGGGGGCCTTGTGCACACCCCGCTCCCGGTCCGTGCGGGCGAACACCCCGGCCACGAAGCCGCTGGGCGGCACCGTCACGATGCGTTCGGCCGCGTCCGTCTCGAGGTTGACCATCCTCACATGCGGGGCGTAGGTGGCTGCCTGGACGCTGTTGACGACCGTGCCGCGCCACTCCGCCAGCTGTCTGTCGTCTCCGTACGCGGGCGCGTCGACGATCGCGATGCGGCGGAACTCCTCGCAGTGCCGGGTCATCGCCCCGACCACGTCGGCCTGGAGCAGCGGGTCCGCGAAGGTCAGCAGGTCCGGGCAGATCACCATCGCGGGCTCGGTGACGCGTTCGAGCTGATCGAAGCCCGTCTTGAGGGCGGCGGTCGTGACGGGGCGGTCGGAGCCGGACACCTTGGGCCGGACGAACCGGGGCAGGGTGTCCGGTGCGAGCGCGCCACCGGCCGGCGGTCCCACCGTGATCCGCGGGGACACGCCGTTGACGATGCCGTCCCTCCGGTAGTGGCGCGGATGGTCCGGGTGCATCGCGAGCTGGGTGTAGCTCTCCACCTCCGCGCCCCGCTCGGTGACCCTGAGGGCGAAACGCAGCGGGTTCAGGGTGGTCGTCTGGAACGCGAACAGCGGGTAGCGCCCACTGTCTCCCACGGGGACGGGTGCCGTGCCCTCGACGGAGACGACGTAGACGTTGCCGCCCTTGTGGTCGGCACGGGCGACGGCGTACCGCTTGTCCGGTTCGAGCTCGACGAAGTCGCTGCCCGGCTCGGGGGGCCGTACGCACCGCACCACGATGCCCTTGGTCGCATCGGCGGGCTTCCCGATGTCGACCTGGGTCCACACCTTGTCGGCAGGGTCGCTCGCCGCGGCGGCCCAGCCGTCGTCCTTCGCGGAGTCGCGGGTGAGGGAGAGCGTGTCACCGCCCGCACCGGAGAGCCTCACCACCGTGCCGTCCGGCACGAACGAGTACCTCTCGGCGAGCGACGCGCGTGACGGGTGGTCCAGCGTCACCGTCTCCCGGAACTGCCTGGCCGCCAGCTGTACGTCGACCTCGACCGGTCCGGCCGGCACGTCCGCGGGGAACTCCAGGCGGGTCCTGGCCTTCTCCCACACACCCGTCAGCCCGCCGGCGGTGACCGCCTGGTGCCCTGTCTGAAGGTCCGCGGCCTCCGGCGTGGGAGCGTCCTTCCAGGACAGCGCGCTCAGCGGCACGACCTTCGGGTCGGGCGAGGTGGGCGCCGGCAGATCGGCGGTGAGGCGTACGACGCGCACGGCGAACTCGCCGCCGGGCAGGGCCTGGTTCACCTTGGCGGCCAGGGTGAGCATCAGGCCGGGCGCGGCGGCCGCCAGGCCCTCCACGACCGCTGACGCCCTGCCCATCGAAGGCGTCACCGCCGTCACGACGTCCCCGCGCTGGAAACCGGAGCCCGTCGCCAGCCTCAACGCCGTGCCCGTCGACGGCACGGCGGCCACCACCCACGTCGCCTTGGCCGGCAGGGCGAGTTCCGTGCCCGCGGGCACGGCGAGGGTGAGCCGGGACCCTGTGGCGTCGACGGACTCGACCGTGGCCGCCCGGGGCGCGCCCGTGGACGTCACGACCAGGACCGGGTCACCCGCGGCCACTCCGACGACCGAGCTGACCGTCAGGGTCTTCTGGTGCTGGCCGGCGGCGAGGGAGTCGTCCGCCGCGAGCTTCACCCGGCCGGCGTAGAGCACGCCGCTGCCTGCGGTGGTGTCGAGCGTGACCGCGACACCCAGCTCGTTCGCCCAGCTCCCGGGAGACGTCGCCTCGACCCCGAACCCGACGGTCGCGTTGTCGGCGCGCAGCACCTCCCAGGTTGCGCGTACGGAGTCGTCGGCACGCACGACATAGGCCGCCGGTCCCCCGTTCTCGAAGAACCCGTAGACGGCCTGGGCGGTGTACCCGCCGGGCACCGGACGGGCACCGAAGACCGCCTGGAACTCCGACCAGCCGGTGATCCGCGTCGGCTCCTGGACGGGGCCCCGCTGGGTCGCGCCGACGACCGCGACCACGCTCGTCGGCGCGGCCGTGACGGGTTGGGGACCGGCGGCGACCTCTTCGATGTAGACGCCGGGTGACTGATAGCTGATCACGGCTGGCCTCCAGCGCTGCTCACGTCGTGGTGTCGATGAGCCGGATGCGGGTGGTCCGGCGGGCGGTGTCGAGGAAGGCCTTGCGCAGCAGGTTTCCGTCGACGCGGATCTCGAACCGATGGAAGCCCTCGGCCCAGACCGTGGGCGCCGAGCGGTAGCAGCCTGGTTCACCGGGCACTTCGGGCAGTTGCGCGGCCGGTTCGGCGCCCTTGGTCGGGTGCGCGGACACGGTTCGACCCACACTGGGTCCCTGCGCGGTGACGAGCACGACCTCCAGAATCGACGGCCGGGGGACGAAACGGTGCGTCACCACACCCTGGTCCAGCGTGATCACCGATTCGGGTGCCGCCAGATGCAGCGCGGCGGCAGGGGCGGCCGTGAGCCGCAGCCGTACGGGCGGCACCGGCGGTTGCCGCCCGGCACCCTGCGCGGTCACGGCGACGGAGCCCGCCGAGACCACGCGCAGCTCCCAACCCGTCGGCGGCCCTCCCACGAACGCGGCGGAGACGGGAACCGGCGCGCCGGACGTCGCGTGCACGGCGCGCACCTCGTGCCGGAGCGTCCGCCGCGCGGACTCACCCACCGGCCGGACAGTGGTCACCGCCTGACCTCCGCGTACGTGACGCGGTGCTCCGTGACCCGGGTGGTGCTCTCGGGACCGAGCGGGGGCAGCGGGACCACTTCGACGCCGTAGTACAAGGCGAGACGGAAGTCCCGGCCGTACGCGGTCCACAGGCTGGTCCGCTCCTCCGAGGAAGGGGAACGCAGCCGCACGGTGAGCTGCTGGACCAGCGGCTGGAGTGCCGGGCTGAGCTCGGCGGCCCCGAGTCGGGGCGTGGAATGGAAGACCTGCGCCACTCGGGCGAGGCGCTTCTGGCACTCCAGATGGTTCCCGGTGAAGGTCATCACATAGGACAGCGCCAGTCCGAGCGGCGGCCGCTCGTACCCGGCCGCCGTGCTCACCAGCGGGCCGTTGCGCACATGGCCGTGTTCCTCGACGGCGTACAGACAGATATGCAGCTTGTCCTGCGTGAGATTGGTGCCGGAGTCCAGCGAGTTCACCTCCACCCAGCCCGCGGGGAGACCGGAGCGGCTCTCGACCAGATCCCTGAGGGTGGAGGTCACATCGTCGATCACGTAATGGCTCTCCTGTCAGCGGCCCGAGGTCGTCCCACCACCGGCGCGGCACCCGTTCGAACGCGACGGCCGTGATGGGGCGTGCCGACCGTTGTAGAGGGAGGCTGTCTCGACGCTGTCGCCGGGCTATCTCCGCGCGGTCTTCGTCGTCCGGCGAGGGCCGGGCGGGGCCGTGGGTGCCCGCATGAACCGCCCGTCGCGCCGGGAGCCCGTCTCCGTCATCTCACGCAGCTCGCCGATCACTTGCTCCAGCACGGCGGTGAGGTCGCGGAGCTCGCGCTGCGCCTTGAACAGCCGCTCGGTCAGGATCTCCACCTGGTTCCCCGGGACCCCGCCCCCCTGGCGCGGTGGCCTGCGCACGCCGTCGTCGACCGCGTGCGCCGCCGCCGCGGTCTCCGGCAGGGGCTCGACGCCCAGCTCGTCCGCCAGCAGTTGGCGGCACAGCTTGTACTGGCGCAGGGCGTGGGTGCGGCGTCCGGCGGCCGCGTGGATCTGGATGATCGTGCGATGAACGTCCTCACGCAGAGGGTCCCGGTCGAGGATCAGCTGGGCGTAGTGCAGCGCCACGTCGTGGTCGCCTGACCGCCGGTGCCAGCCGACCAGCCGGGACAGGGCGGAGAGGTACAGACGCAGCAGCCTCTCCCGTTCCGTGATGACCCAGTCTTGGTAGGCGCCTTCGAGCAGATCACCCCGGTAGAGCATTACCGCGTCGGCGAGTTGGGCGACGGCCTCCTCGTCGAGCTCGCGAGCCGCCCCGGGCCTGTGCGCCGTACCCGCCGGAGTACCGTCGCACCCGTGGGAGAGCGAGGCGAGCGTGGTCTCGAACCGCGCCACGTCGATCAGCGCGTCACTGTCGGGATTGAACCCCAGGGTGTCCGCGGCCTCGATGAGCACATAGGTACCGCGGGGCGTGCCCGGTGGTTCGATCGCCTGCCGCAGTCGCCATAGGGTCGTGTTCAGCCGCCGACGGGCGTGCGACGTGGGCAGTTCGCCCCAGAAGGCGGAGGCGATCTCCTCCCGCGGGCGCGGAAGGCTGCGGTTCAGCACGAGATACGCGAGGAGGTCGGCCGCGGCCGGCGGAACGGGCAGCGTGGTCCCGCTGCCCCCGGCCGTGACACGGCGCATGCCCCCGGAGGTCCGGCGCGGACCGAAGAGCGTGATTTCGAGCATGCGGAGACCCCCGTAGCTCAGGCCGCGCGCCGGAACTCCCGTTCCAACCGCGGCTGCTGACCACTGATCCGTCCCTTCCATCCTAGATTGTTCCGGCTCGGGCAATCCGGGACACGAGCAATTCCGGGTGCGTTTCACGGGCGACTTGGGGGACGTCGGACACCGGCGCGGTCACCACGGTGGCGTGCCCGGCGCGAGGGGGTACGAGACATGCGCCGGAGCCGCCCGCCGACCGCGCGGTGCCGCATCGCCCAGGAGGCCGCTGAACTGCCGCATGGGTGGCCGGGTTCAGCGGCTGCGCTGCTTACACGCCTACCCTCGGGACGTACCAGCAGAGCTGTTCCTGACGGATGATCAACGCGATTCCATGTCGCCTGCGTCCTCCGTCAGGCGCTGATACGTCGCTTGGGCCGTGGCTGCCAGGGCTCGCACGTGGTCCGGCAGGTCGCGATTGGCGGAGATGCGGGTGAACGCCCATACGATGCGCTGCCGTTGCCTCCGCAGGAAGCGTTTCCGCTCCCTTTCCTCCCAGTCCGACGTGTCTTCGACCGCCCCGTCCGGGCTGGTGAGAACCAGGATCGGTTCGAAGTAGTCCGGGAGCCTGAGGCCCATCGGATCCTCGCAGATGTCGGACAGGGCCTGCTCTCCACGGGGGTCCCCGGATATCAGAAGTGACTCCACCGCCAGGATGCGCTCCACACCCAGCGTTCGACGGCGTCTCGACGCCTGTACGAGCCGGTCGAGGGCCATGGCGAGAATCTCGGAAGGGACGTGGGTTCCCAGGACGTGCTGCCGCATCACGAACGCGCTGCCGGCGACTCCTCCGAGTTTGACCATGCGGCGCAGCATGGGAGTGCAGTCGATATCGAGGTCGCGGGCCCGGTCGAGCATGAACCCGATGGAGGAGTCCCGGTCCTCCGGAACGTGCCAGTCTCTCCACTCGAAGACGATGCGTCGAACTACGCGCGGTCCCGGCCAACGGCCGCCCACACGCAGCTCGGAGCGGAGGGCTCGCCTCAGTCCGGCCGGCCTTTCGCCGACAGAGCGCACGTACAGATACTCGACGATGGTCTGGTGCAGAAAGGTCGGTTCGCCCGCCCGCAGTGAGACCAGGCCCGTGCTGCACAGGAGGTCTCGGGTCACCTCGTCCCAGACCGCCTCTTGGACCAGGCCCGGCTTCAGACGTTTCACCATTCCCGCCACCAGACCGGGAACGCCGGACAGATGCTCCCAGACGAGCGCTTCCACGAGCCTGGGCAGGGTTTCGATGGTTCTGTCGGCCAGATCGCCGCCGACGTGCTCGAGTGCGGCGTGGACCCGCTTACGCAGGCCGCCCTGAAACTGGCGTTCATGAAGCAGGTCGAGGAACTGACGGTAGAGCTGGCCCCGGCTGCGGGCGGCAGAACGCTGCGGGTCGGCGCCGTACAGCAAGCACAGCATGGTGGCGGTCAGCGGGATCCGGGCAAGCCTGGCGATCCCCGACTGCTCCAGCGCCCGCGCCATCACGGTCGCGTGCTCATCCGGGTCCGCCACGCCCTGCGCCGCGCCCCACTTTCGGACGAAGCCGCGGAGTCCGGCCGCGTCGAAGGGTTCCAGCCCCAAGTGCGGGACCCGTGGCCCAAGGACGGCGAGTTCCGAGTCGGTCAGCGGACGGGTGGCCACGATGAACTCGTGAACGAAGTCGTCCGAGCGCAGGACATGCCGGATCTTCTCCAGCACTCGGCGGCGCGGTTCGGAATCGATCACCTCGTCAAGGGCGTCGACCAGTACCAGCCAGGCGGAACCGGGGCGCGGTGGCCGCTCGAAGAAGCCCGGCCCCTCCGGCAGCGCCTCCCACGCGATCCCGAGCTCCTTCCTCACGTGGCGCTCGAGATCCTGGGCGAGGGGCGCCTCGCTCGTCAGCGCGCTCGCCGGAACCAGTACCGGAACCGGCCGATCCGGCGGGCCGAGGTCCAGTCCGGCACGCAGGACTTCGCGCAGCAGGCTCGACTTGCCGCCACCCGGCCCGGCGACGATCACACGCGTCCCGCCGCGCAGGACGTCGGCCGGGTCCAGCAGATCTCCGTCGGTGAAAAGGCCCTCCTGCTCCGCAGGTCCCCCGGCCCGCCCCACGACGAGGACGCCCCGCTGGGACTGGTAGACCTCGGGCAGTTCCGGGACGAGGCCGAGGCGCCCGAGCCCCGGAGCGGGATGACGTGAACAGAGCACACCCGCGGCCCGCGCGTACGCCTTGAGCATCGACGACGGCTCGGCACTCCGACGCTCGAGGTCCTTCCCACGGGCTTGCGCCCGCGCCTCGTCCCTCGCCCGTGCCGCCGCCCGCCGCAGGTCCTTGTAGTAGCCGACCGGCTGCGGCCGCCTGTTCCGAGCCGTGGCCCTGCCGTGGAGAAACGCGATCAAGAAGTTGAAAGCCGGTGTGTCCCTCGGGACGGCCTTCCTCCTGCTCAGCCACTCGTTCAGCGACGACTCTTTCAGGCTCGAGTTGCCCGGCAGTTCCGACTGCGCGACCAAGAACTGCGGCGAAGGCCTCCCGGCGGCCTCGTACAACTCCGCCAGCCCGTCGTAGAACCGGGACTCCTGATCCGTCGGCGGTAACCCCGCGCTCTCCGACCGCCGTGCCACCCGCCGCACCTCTCTCACGAGCGCCTCGACGGGTACAGACGTACGCCCGCATCCGGAAGGCCATCCGGACCGGATCGGTTCCGGAGCGAATTCACACCTGCCGCGACCAGCGTATACACCTCGTCGTCGCCGGATCACCGGAAGCGACGACAACCTCCGGACGGGCTCCATCGGCACCTCCAGCCACGCCTGACGGGCGTGGCGCCGCAGCGAGAGGCGCCGCAGGTGACCCCGACCACTCCTCAGCAACGTCAGCCGCACCCCGTCAGCGCGCCGGCAGCCGCCGGGCGCGTCATCGTCCTCGCCGTCCCCTCGAAGGCGATCGTCACGCCGCGTCGCGTGTTCCGCGGGGACAGCCGACCGCCCGCGACCATCTTCGAGTCCGGCTTCCGCGTCCGCGCCGACAGCACCAACACGGACATCAAGGAGTACGGACTGCGCAACGTCCCCTCCCCGTGGATCGGATGCACCGTCCGCGCCGACCTGGCGTCCGGCTTCCCCGGACGCGCACGGGGCTCCACCTGGATCTACGAGATCGAAGCCCCCGGCAGGGGCATCGACGTCAACCGCACACTCGGGTACGGCTACGCCTTCCGGGCGGAGCGGGAGATCATCTTCCCGTACGACATCCCCGCCCGGCGCATCGTGCGCGCGGTGTGGTGGTCCTGGGGCACGCCGACGGACCGCGTGGTCGCCAATCCCGTGTACCGCACGCCGTCAGTATGTTGAGGCCTTCGGCGCGTTTGTGCGGCTGGGGCTGGTGGCCGCGGCGGACGCTGGCGCAGGGGGGTGTGTTCCGGTATCCACGGCGTCGACGGCGTGACGGGCGGCGAGGTGTCTCGGCGAGGGAGAATGCGATCATGACGAGCACCACTCGCCTCCCCGAGGCCCCGGCCCGCAAGCCCGATCTCGAGGACGACTTCGCCACCCCGACGCTCAGAACGGACAACTGGGTCGACCACTACCTGCCGCACTGGACGACGCCCGAACGCTCCCTGGCACGCTACGACTTCGACCGTGCGGGCCTACGGCTGCGGATCGACGCCGACCAGTCGGACTGGCGGGAGGAGGACGCTCCGCTTCGGGTGTCCAACCTGCAGACCGGGGTGTTCTCCGGCCCGGTGGGCTCTGAGCGAGGAACGCACCGGCATCGCCCGGACGGGCTGGTGGTGCGCACGCCCACGCCTGAACGCATGCTGTGGGCGCCCGCCGCCGGACGGGTGGATGTGACCGTGAGCGCAAGCGTGGATGAGGGCTGCATGCTCGCGGCGTGGCTGGTGGGAAGCGAGCATCTGTCCGAGAAGGACACCGGCGAGGTCTGCGTCTTCGAGATCGACGCCGAAGGTGTCGGAGACACCCAGAGCCGTGCGCGATGCGGAGTGAAGGCGCATTCGGATGCGCGTCTGACCACCGACATGGCCGAAGTGACCGTGCCCGTGGACGCGTCGAAGCCGCACACCTGGACCGCGATCTGGGGACGTCAGGGCACCGTCATCGGATGCGAGGGCGTTGTCGTGCGACGGTTGCCTCCGTTTCCCGGCTACCCGCTCCTCCTGATGATCGATCTCTTCGAGGTCGCGCCCCGTTCCGAGAGCGATGCCTCGTATCCGAAGACGGCTCATGTCCACTCGGTGCGTGGCTGGACGGGCGATTTCGCCTCGGCCTGAGCCTGGACGAAGTCTCCGTCGGCGTCGTTCACCGAACCCTCGCGGGTCGCGCGGACCGAGCCTCGTCGGCCAGCTTCCGGGCGGTGTGGATGGACCGCGAATGGATCGCCGTTGGCGGTGTGTTCCGTGTGGCGGCCGAGGTTCATGGGCGTACATGGGGCGGTGACAGCATCGGTGCGGCACCGCGGAGGCCTGTTCATCAGGGGCGACGGTGACGGCGCGGTGGTTTCGGCCGTCGGGTGATCAGGTGCCGCACGCATGAGGGGCGTCGGGGGTGGCGGCGGCATGGCGATCCGCGCCTCACTTCGGCGCCTTGACCGCGGAATTGGTCTAGGCCATCGTTTGGCGCGCAGTTGATGGCCGGACGATTCCTGCGCCGGCGGGTGGTCACCGTTGTCGGCCGGTCCCTCTGGAGGTGCGGTCGTATCCATACCCGCGCACACCGGCCCGGTAAGACGGCTCGGGCCGCGCCGCAGCATCGATTCAGCCCCGCGACTGCGCCTCAACTGGCACCTCAGAACGAAGGAGCTCCATGGACAGGCGGAAATTCCTGGCCGGTGGTACGGCGGCGGGCGCCGCGCTGGGCCTGACGGCAGCCGGACTCTGGACAGCGCGCCCCGCGGGCGCCGCACCGATCGGCTCGGGCTGGACCGAGGTCAGCGCGGACTACAAGGTCCACCAGCCGACCGGCCTGACCCGGCACACCGTGGACGGCACGGGGCTGCACCACTTCTGGCTCTACGACACCGACCCCGTCCTCTGGCCGGACAGTTCCTCCGGACCCCGCAGCGAGCTGAGGTTCGTCGACGAATACACCTCCGGCTCGGCGCAGTTCGAATGCGACATGAAGATCGCCGCAGGCGCACACCGGGTCTGCGTCCAGCAGGTCTTCGGTGCCGCCTCCGCGGCCACCGCCTTCATGACGCTGGCGATGAACACCAACAGCATCAACTACTACGACTCCACCACGCAGATCCACTCCCCAGTGTACGACCAGTGGATCCGCCTCAACGTCGTGCACGATGCGGACGCGGGCAAGGTCTCCGCATACGTGAACGGTCAGCTCAAGAGGACCTTCGACGACCGTGGCGACAACACCCATTACTTCAAGTGCGGCATCTACGGCCGCACCGGCATGTCTCAGCGCACCGACGTCCACGTCCGGAACATCCGTCTGTACCGGAAGAGCGGCGGATCCGCCCCGTCACCGACTCCGACTGCTACGACCACTTGGACCCCCGGCGTCCTGTACACCCAGGGCCATCAGGTGACCTACAACGGCCTGCGGTACTCGTGTCTTCAGACCCACACCTCCCAGGCCGGCTGGGAACCGCCGAACGTCCCCGCACTCTGGCAGCGCGCCTGACCGCGAACGGGCCTGGATCCTGAGCCCAGGGCTACCGGACGTCATCGCTTCCCGTGCGGAGCCTTCGCCGGTTCCTGGGCGTCCGGCTGCCTCGCCCGGGCGATCCGCATGCCCTGGGCACGGCTTCGTACGGAGGGGGAACAGTCCTCCCCCCACAGGCAGTCTTCCAGCATCGTGCCGTGCCCCTACCCACCAGTGATGGATCTCCGGACGGCCTCCTGATGGGCGGCGCCGCGGACCTGGCCTCGCGGGTCGGCAGCCCTTCCCACCGCCGTGCTGTATGGCCGCCACGTCGGCTCGCATGGCGGATCCGGCGTACGCCTGCGGTCGCGGCCGTAGCCATCACGACGGTCCTGGTGAGCTGCACCTCGGCCGGCACGCTCGTCCTCGGGCCGTCCGAACCATCCCATTGCCGAAGCGACAAGACCGGTATGCCACAGGGTGGCACCGCTCCCTTCAACGACGCTCGCCACTCGGAGAGTTGCGCGACGGCCGCGCCGTGACCAGGGCCATGCGCTGCTCGCTGTCGCACCGCTCGCCGGGAGGCCATCCGCATGGGCAGCAGACTCGCATGCCCTGGCTGCGTCACGGACCGGCCGAATGGCCAGGCTTCGGGGTTCGGCGTCGGTCAGGCACCGGAATAGCGAGGCCTTCCGATCATCCCTGCTGGCTCCACGCGATCTGACACCGGTTGTGATGATGTCAGCGGTGTCAGGAACGGGGCAGGGGATCGGGACGGTCAGTAGAGTCTGCGACCACCCAAAGCGGCCTGACCATGGGTGAAAAGAATGCGCTGATTCAGCTCGGCGCGGCGGGCGTTGTTCCCGCACATCGGCCTCGTGCTTCTCACGAGCGAGAAAGGGAATCTGATGCTTCAGCAGTCCAGTGCTGCCCTGGCGAGTGTCTTCGATCGGGCTTCCGAGGATTACGACCGAACAGGTGCCGCCTTCTTCACGCCCCTCGGTCGAAGGTTGGTGGAAAAGGCTCGGGTCGAGCCGGGGAGCAGCGTCCTGGATGTCGGATGCGGGAGCGGAGCGTGCCTTTTCCCCGCAGCGCTGGCCACCGGCCCGAAGGGGCGGGTCGTGGGGATCGACCTGGCTCCGGGGATGGTCGGGCGAGCACGCAGAGCGGCGGAGTCCCAGCGGCTGGGGAACGTCTCGGTGCAGCTCATGGACGCTTTCCGGCCGGAGTTCCACGGCGCGCGGTTCGACTTCGTCCTGAGCAGCATGGTCCTCGTGTGGCTGCCCGACTCCGCGGAAGTCCTGGAACGATACCGGCCCTTGTTGAATCCCGGCGGCCGATTCGCCTTCTGCAATCCACGGCTGACGGGGCAGGACGGAATTCCCTTTGTGCCGGAGATCTTCGGGACCGTCATGGAGTCGGTCGGTGTGCACCCTAAAACGTTCTTCGAGGACCTGGACAACGGTTGGCTGGGAGCACCGGACGCGGCTCTCCTCAAAGCCGGTTACACCGGAATCGAAGTGTGCGACGAGACCTACTCTCTGGAGCTTCTGTCCGGTGAGGACTGGGTTAGGTGGTCGTGGAGTCATGGTTTCCGGTCCTTCTGGGAGAGGGTTCCGCAGGCGCGACTCGGTGAACTGGAAAAGGAGGTCGCCGAGGGTATTGATTTGCTGCGCGACTCCGATGGAGTGATCCGGATTCCGGGGACCGTCCGTTATGTGTCGGCTTCCACGTGACGGCGTGAGCGATATGGCGAATCGCGATGTCGAACTGGCCGTCATCGGCGGCGGTGCCGCAGCCGTGTGCCTGCTGGATGCGCTGGCAGAGGCCGAGACTCCTGCTGGAAGGATCAACGTCTTCGAGCCGACGCCGCACCTGTGGCGTGGGCGGCCCTATCAGCATGATGACGAAGTCGTCCGGCTCAACTCCCCTGTCGGCGACATGTCGGTGCGCCATAGCGACCCCCTGCACTTCGAACGCTGGCTGGCCGCCAGGGACCGGGCCGACGGCGTCACCGGGGGCCAGGTCGATCCGTACTCCGGGGTCCGCTTCGTCCCGAGGACGGTGTACGGCACCTATCTCGAGCACTCCGCGCGCAGGAGCATGCGGGATCTCGCAGCCCAGGGCGGGCAGGTGAACGTCGTACGCGAGCGGGTCGTCGGTACCGGGCCGGCCCTTCACGGCGGTGCCGTCCTGGTCACCGACCGCGGCCGTCGTCTCTCTGCGGACTACGTGGTGCTGTGTGTGGGCCGCGGGGCACCGCAGGACACGTACCAGCTCAACGGCGCTGCCGGGTTCGTCCCCGATCCCTATCCCGTGTCCAAGGCTCTTGTCGGTATCGGCCCGCAGGACGCGGTCGGCGTGATCGGCAGCGGGCTCACGGCTGTCGACGCCGTACTCGCGCTCGCCGCGGTCGGCCATCGGGGTCCGATCAGTCTGCTGTCCCGGCAGGGTGTCCTGCCCGCGGTACGTCAGCGCCCGGTGTCGCACCGGTTGCGGCACTTCACCGCGGAACGCTTCCGTGGGGGTGGTGCGCGACGGTCCGTCGGGCTCGCGACCGCCGCCCGTGTCCTCGGCAGGGAACTGGCTCAGGTGGGCGAGGATCTGAGGGTTCTCACTGCGGAGATCGCCGCGCTCGGCCGGGAAGATCCCACGGCACGTCTGCGGCGCCAGCTCGACGAGGTCGACTCGGGCAGCCTCGCCCTGCGTATCGCGCAGTCCGCCGTGCCGGAGGCCGGCCCGGGCCTGTGGTCCCTACTGGCCGACGAGCAGAAGGCGGAGCTGCTCCGGAGTCACTACCGCACCATCCACGCCCTGTGCTGCCCCATGGCACCCGCCAGCGCTGCCACGTTGCTCGGGCTGATGGACTCGGGTCAGCTGCGGATCGTCGAAGGCCTGCGGCGCATCTCTCCCTCGCCAGGAGGTGGCTTCGCCGCCGACACGGACACGCGGAGACTCTACGTCGACCATGTGGTCAACGCGGTCAACGCGCCCGTTGACAGACTCCCGCCCGCGGCTCGGCCGCTGATCGACGAGCTGGTCACGGCGGGCGTGGCCGCACGCAACCCCTTCGGGGGCCTGTCCGTAGAGCGTGAGAGCAGCCGGCTCGTCGTCAAAGGTGAACCGAACCCCCACTTCCATGTCCTGGGCGACCTCGCCTTCGGCACCTTCTTCTTCACCTTCGGCATTCCCGCGATGGTGAACCGCGCCCAGGAGATAGCCGCCTCCCTGCGCGATCACATGCCGGGCAGGACACCTGTCCTGTCGTCGCCCGGCGGCCGCGTCCCGTCGGGTCACATCGCTTCCGTCCGTCCTCCGTCTACCGAGGTGTCCTCATGACCGACCCGCACGTTGCCGGGCCCGCCCCCTTCCTCGCCGACACGGCCACCGGGCTCCCTCTGCCCGAGCCGCCCTCGTTCGGCTCCCCCGCCGACGAACGACGCCACCGCAAGCAGCGGCTCGCCGTCGCCCTGCGCCTGTTCGGCAAGTACGGGTTCGGCGAGGGCATCTCCGGCCATCTCTCCGTCCGCGACCCCGAGCGCCACGACTGGTTCTGGGTCAACCCGTTCGGGGTGTCGTTCAACCGGGTCAAGGTCCGCGACCTCATCCTCGTGGACAGCGAGGGACTCGTGGTGCAGGGCAGCCGGCCCGTCAACCCCAGCGCTTTCGTCATCCACTCCAAGATCCACGAGCTGCGGCCCGACGCCACGGCCATCGCCCACGCCCACACCGTGCACTCCCGGGCGCTCGGCTCACTGGGCCGGCTGCTGGAGCCCCTCGACCAGGAGTCCGCGGCCTTCTTCGAAGACCAGGTCCTGTACGACGACTACAAAGGCCCTTCCGTCGAACTGGACCTGGGTGAGGAGATAGCCGAGACGCTGGGCAGCCACAAGGCGCTCCTGCTGAAGTACCACGGGCTGATCACCGTGGGGAGCACGCTGGAGGAAGCCGTGCACTGGTTCCTCACCTTCGACAGCGCGGCTCAGGTCCAGTTACTGGCCCACGCGGCCGGACTGCCCCAGCCGCTGTCCCCCGAACAGGCTCGCTCAGCGCGCGACGGCTTCGGAGACACCGAACTCGCCCGGTTCAGCTTCGAGCTGCTCTGGGACGAGATCATCCATGAGCAGCCCGACGTCCTCGAAGAGAACTGACCTGTAAGGCACTTCGCCTGCCCCGGGCTTCGCGCCGACTGCGCCGGTGGATGGCAGAGGCTGGTTTGCAGACGCTCCGTCGGCCTGGGTCCGGGCCAATGCCGCTGACCGGACCGGACGGGCCACGCGGCCCACAGTCGTGCCGCGACGCTCCCTCGGCCGCGGTGAGGAGGACCGGCCCATGACCGGGACTCCTCGGGAGACTGGGGGCCGCCTCGGCGCCCTGGCACGACCCGGCCGTCGGCGAGGGGAGCACCGGGTCGTGCCGGCTCAGTGGGCCCGCGTTCACAGGTTGGAGCTGGGTCTTCGCGGGGTCAAGGGCGGTTTCCGGGACGGCCGTTGGCGGTCCATCCGGGGTCCACCCACGCCTGTCCGCGAACCACTCATAAGGCAGAGTCGGGGAGCGCACCCGCCGCTCCTGCGGGAGAGTCCTGGTTTCAGCAGGCCTCTGCCGTCGCGCGGAAGTCCGGTCAGGCCGCCGGTCCATTCGCGCTCCATTCATAGCCTCCCCCACGTGCAACGACGCAGTGGCGTCGGCGTGCCGGACGCGGTCCGGCTGCTCCGATGGACGCCTGATGGAAGCGCCGCCCGCCTGCCCGTCCGGGACGGCGGCGTCGGGCCAGGTGGGTGAGGTGCGGCCCGCAGCGGGCCTGGTAGACGACTCGGCACACGGTTGACGTGGCCACGTCGCAAGGGGTTCGGTGCTGACCCTCCGGGCTCCGCGTCGCCGGAGCCACCACCCCCCACTTGCTTACAGGGAGCACCACCATGCGCTTCAGAGCGAGTCCCTGGCGCCGCCGCAGTGTCGTCGCCGTGCTGGCCGCGCTAACCGCTGGCACTCTCACCGCCCCGGCCGGGGCGAACGCACCCTCCGTTCCGTCGCCCTCCGTCTCGTCGTCGCCGCAGCAGCGGGCGAGCATCCGCACCGTCACGCTGATCACCGGCGATCAGGTCGTGGTCACCACACGGCCGGGTTCACTACCCGAGGCCCTGTACCGCGCCGCCGAAGGACGTGAACGCGTCGCCGTGTTCAGGTCGTACACCAAGGACCGCCACGGCCGCGTCCGGCTGGACGTCGTCCCCGCGGACGCCGCGGACCTGCTCGCGTCCGGCCGCCTCGATCCACGTCTGTTCGACGTCACCGGACAGGCGGAGACGCTTCCCTCGGGCGCCGTGGTTCCGGCGCGGGCGATCGCCGCCTATCGCGGCGCCCCTCCCCCGGCGCTGCGCGCGACCGACGGTTTACGCACCGTCCGGGCGCTGCCCGCGCTGGGCGGCGCCGCCCTGCGGGCCGGAGCCGACGCGCCCGGGGCGCTGTGGTCCGCGCTGACCACCGGCGGCGCGGTCAAGCGGCTGCGGCCCGGTGTGGAGCACGTCTGGCTCGACGGGCGCGTGCGGGTCAAGGACGAGCGCAGCAACAAGCAGATCGGCAGCCCGGCCGCCTGGGAGTCCGGCTATACGGGCAGGGGTGTGGACATCGCGGTCCTGGACACCGGTCTGGACGCCATGCACCCCGACTTCGCCGGGCGCGTCAAGGAGAGCCGGGACTTCACCGACAGCGGCGGGGCGACGGACAAGGTCGGGCACGGCACGCATGTGGCGTCCATCGCGCTGGGCAGCGGCGCGGGCGGTCCGGGCGCCGCGTACCGGGGTGTCGCCCCCGACGCCTCCCTGCTGGTCGGCAAGGTCTGCGCGGACGAGTACTGCGACGACTCGGCGATCATCGCCGGGATGGAGTGGGCGGCCTCGAGCGGCGCCGACATCGTCAACCTGAGCCTCGGCACCGATGAGGCCTCCGACGGCAGGGACCCGCTCTCACTGGCGGTGAACGACCTCAGCGACCGCTACGGCACGCTGTTTGTCGCCGCCGCGGGCAACAGCTACTGCTGGGCCCCGACAATCAGCGGCCCGGCCGCCGCGGACGAGGCCCTGGCCGTGGGCGCGGTGGACGCCGACGACGTCCTGAGCACGTACAGCAGCTGCGGTCCGCGCCCGGGCGACCAGGCCGTCAAGCCCGACATGGCGGCACCCGGTGATGCCATCGCGGCCGCCCGTGCGAAGGGCACCAGCATCGGCGAGCCGGTCGACGACCTCTACACCCGTCTGTACGGCACCTCCATGGCCACCCCGCACGTGTCTGGCGCCGCGGCGCTGCTCGCCCAGCGTCACCCGGACTGGAGCGGGCGGCAGTTGAAGGCGGCCCTGGTCTCGTCCGCCGATCCGGCCGCCGGGCAGCCGGTGTTCGGGACCGGCTCCGGCCGCCTGGACGCGGCGCGCGCGACGACGCAGCAGGTGTACGCCGAGACGGTCTCCCAGTCCTTCGGCCATCTCCCCTATCCTCAGCGGACGCTGCCCGACGCCCGCCGCACCGTGCGGTACCGCAACACCGGCGGCACGGACGTCACCCTGTCCCTGACCGCCTCACTCACAAACGAGTCCGCCACAGAACCCGCACCGGACGGCAGCCTCACCCTCTCCGCCGACCGGATCACCGTCCCGGCACACGGCACGGCGGAGGTGACGGCGACCCTCAAGGCGTCGGCGTTCCACCAGCGGGCCGCGGGGCAGTTCGGCGGGCGCGTCACCGCCGAGGGTGACGGGGTGCGCGTGGTCACCGCCGTGGGCGTCGTGGTCGAACCCGAGTCGTACGACGTGACGATCAAGGCGATCGACCGCGACGGGATGCCGGCGAGCGACGATCTCGCGCAGGGCGTGTACCTCTTCCAGCGCAACGGCATCGCGTACGCCGATCCGCCCGTCCGGCTGCGTGACGGCGAGGCCACCGTCCGACTCCCCAAGGGGGTCTACGCGGTGACCGGCTCGATCTCCACGCTTGACGCGGAACTCCCGGCCGCCGAAGCCCCGTTGACGCTGGAGTCCCAGCCGCGCACCGTCGTCGACCACGACGGGATCACGGTCACGCTGGACGCCCGGCGGGGCAAGGAGGTGGTCGACCGGGTGGACCGGCCCGATGCCCGGCGCTACTACACCGAGCTGAACCTCGGCATGCTGGCCGACGACGGGCGGTCCCAGAGCAACCTCGTCCTGGGCGCCGTCACTCGGGCGCCGATGTACGCGGTCCCGGTGGCGGCGGACCCCGAGCGGATGGTTCTGGGCCACACGGCCGTGATGCTGCCGGAGAAGGGATCGGCGTACACCTACTACCTGGCCCACGGGCCGCGTGGCGGCGGCATTCCGGAGAACCTGGACTACCCGGTGCGGGACTCCCGACTGGGACAGGTGCGCGCGGACTACCGGGCACAGGGCAAACCGGCCGTGGGCGCCCGCTCCGCCGGTCCGGCGTACATGCCGATGCAGGGGCTGATCTTCGGCATCCTGCACGACGTCCCGCTGCCCGGCAGCCGCACCGAGTTGTACTCCACCGGGACGGCCGAGTTCGAGACGGACTGGTCGGAGCACCTGTTCCAGCGCGCCACCGGCACCCCGTTCCCAGGTGCGTTCGACGGCAGCATCTCCGGCATCGGGCACTACACGGCGGGCACTTCCGTGCCGCGTGTATGGAACCAGGGCGTCCTGCGCCCGGACCTGGACCTGCACCGCTACGTCAACGGCGTCTACCGCACCGGGGACACCCTGGCGGCGGTGATCGGCGCGTTCGCACCGACCGACCCGGGCCACGGCTCGGCGGCGGTGTTCCAACTGCGCCACGTGCAGGCGAGGATGACGCTGTCGCGGGACGGCAGGGTGCTGGGCGAGGCCCCGCTGCCGGGCATCGGCTGGTTCGCCATGCCGGCCGACCCGGGTACCTATGAACTCGCCCTCGACGCCCGTCGGTCACCGGACTGGGCGACCACGGCCGGCCGGATCATCACCGAGTGGACGTTCCGCTCCGAACGGCCTCAGGGCCTGGACTGGCTGCCGCTGCTCCAGGCCGGTGTCAGCTCGGACTTCGACGAGCTGGGCCGGGGCCGCGCCTTCGACTGGCAGACGCTCGGCGTCACGGTCACAGCGCAGGCCGGGGCACCCGAGGCGACACTGAAGGACCTTTCGGTGGAGGTGAGTTACGACGACGGAGCCTCCTGGAGGCATGCCTGGGTCCGGGAGCGCGACGGCAACCGGGCCGAGGTCACGGTCTTCAACCCCTCCGACCGTTCCTCGTACGTGTCGCTGCGGGTCTCGGCGAGCGACACGAACGGGAACAAGGTGCGCCAGACGGTGATCCGGGCGTACGGGCTGGCCTGACGCACCGCCGGGGAGCGGGGAGCACACCACCCCGCCCCTCATACTCACGTGGAGTACATCGCCGGTCCATTGACACGGCAGTAATCCGGGGTGAAGCTGCGTGAGGATGTGCCTGTCCGCCTTCGAAAGAGAGACCAACGGCGATATGAGCGGGTCGTGCGGATCTACGAGTGGACCAGTGAACTAGGCGTCATGGAGCAGAGCGAGCGCGGTGAACTCATCGACCGGCTGATCGAGAGGTTCGCCCTGCCCCCGACGGCCACGTCGAAGGACGCCTGCCGCCGCGTCGGCGAGGTGCTCAGCGAGCACCTGCAGGAACGCGTGGAGGTCAGGTTCGTCCCGATGCGCGGAGCACGGCTCAGCGGGGCGACGGCACGCTACCGGGACGGCTCGTACGTCGTGTACTGCGTCAGTTCACCGTCCTGGTACCACCGGCTCGGGGTTCTGCTGCACGAACTCGCGCATCTGTACCTGGGGCACGAGCCCGTCGTCCTGGACCGGCAGGCGGGCCTTCGCCAGTTCGCCCCGAACCTGCCGGCCAGGATGGCGCGCATCATCGCGGGGCGGACCGACCACACCCGGTCCGAGGAGCGGGAGGCCGAGGAGTTCGCCGATGAGCTGCTGGAGCGCCTGACGAACAGTCAGGAAGAGCTGCGGGCCCGGGCCTTGTCCAAGGCACCGCCGTGCGTCACGCGGATCGCCGAAGGACTCACGCCCTCCGACCACGCGCTGAAGCGGGGTGAGCGCTGACCGTCGCCGACCTCGTGCCGGCGCACGGTCAGCGCTGCCGCTCGGCGTGGCGGCGGGCGCGGTCCAGCGTGATACGGCTGTTGGCGGACACGGCCTCGCGCACGATCGTGCGTGCCGTCCCGAGGCTCACGTCGGGGCCGAACAGCTCGGTGACACCCGCCAGGTCGATGACGACCGTGTGGTGAGAGCTGAGCGTCACGCCCCGGCCCGTCTCCGCGATGCTCCAGCGGCCGGTGTGCACGGCCAGCAGCGGAGGCAGCAGGGTCTGTTTGTAGACGATGCGACGGTCCGGGAGACACACACGGGCCGACACGGTCGTCGACACGCTGCCGTCCGCGGCACGGGTGCGCATCTCCACTGTCTGCAGGTCCGGCATGTCCTCCCGCAGGGCGACCGAGAGCACGTGCGGCAGACGTTCGGGCCAGTGCTGGGCCTGGCGGAGGAAGTCGTGGACCTCCTCGGCCGGTGCGTCGATCCGCACGCTGTCGTCGATCTCCAGGCGCGACCCGTCGCAGGGTGCCGTGGCACGTTCGGCGGCGGCCTTCAGGGCTGCCAGCTCACTGCGGCTGTTGCGGTCGACCGCCTGCTCGATCCGCTCCAGGTCTGCGGGGTCGTCGTCGAGAGCGCGGTAGCCGTGCAGGAGCCGCACATGGCAGGTGCCGTCGGTGAGCGGCTCCACCCGCCAGCCGCCGCTCATGGCGGCCACCGGCGGTGCGGGCACCTCCTGGCGGAAGTCGATGCGACGCGCCCGAGGATCGAGCCACCGGCGCGAGACCCAGCCCGTGAGCCGGTCGCCCGCGCTCGCCCAGATCCGCAGCCGCTCCTCCCGGACGGACGATCCCCCGGCACGGTCGACCCAGACGGTCGGCGGGAAGACCTGTGGCCAGTCCTCCGCATCCGCCAGGAGCCGGTACACGGTGTCAGCGGGCGCGGGCACCGTGATCCCGTGCTCGGCTCGCCGCTCGCCGTCGAACTGCATCACGTACTCCTCTCGTCGGCCGCGGAGCGGCAGGCGCTCCGCGGCCGGCGGCTCAGAAGGTCCCCAGTCCCCCGCAGACGTTGATCGCCTGCGAGGTGATCGATGCGGCGCTGTCGGACACCAGATGGCCGACCAGGCCGGCGACTTCCTCGGGTGTGCTGTAACGGCCCAACGGGATCCGCGCCCGGAACCTCTCCAGCACGGCCTCCTCGGAGGTCCCGAACGCGGTGGCGTAGCCGGCGCGCACCTCCTGGGCCAGGGCGGTCTCGACGAACCCGGGACACACCGCGTTCACGGTGATGCCGGTGGCGGCCAGTTCGTTGCCCAGCGCCTTGGTGAAACCGACGACACCGTGTTTGGAGGCCGAGTACGCGGCCGCCAGCGCGACGCCCTGCTTCCCGGCCGTGGAGGCGATGTTGATGATCCTGGCGTCGTTCCTGTCCCGCATGCCGCCCGAGGTGAGCACCTCCCGGGTCACGCGGAAGACACTCGTCAGGTTGGCCTCGATCACCTCGGACCACGCCTCGTCCGTGAGGTCCGCGGTGACCCCGCCGCCGCTGCGGCCCGCGTTGTTCACGAGCACGTCGATCGGGCCGAAGCGTTCGACGGCGGCTCCGACCAGTCCCCGGACGTCCTCGGCCACCGTGACATCGCACCGGGCGCCCTCGACGTCCAGGGCCTCCGCCCTCAGCTTCCCGACGGTGGCCGCCACGTCCCCGGCGTCGCGCGCACAGATGAACACCCGGTGCTCACGCGTGGCCAGCAGTCGCGCCGTGGCCAGTCCGATGCCCCTGGTGGCGCCGGTGACGAGCGCCACCCGTGGCGACCGCCGGGTCATCGCTCCGCCCGCAGGATCTCGTTGACGGCCTGGATCAGCGCCCGGGGCGTCTCCGGCTTGGCCGGGGCCGCGTCGTCGAGCGTGATGCCGTACGCGTCCTCGATGCGGACGACCGTCTCCAGCAGGACGAGGGAGTCGTATCCGAGCGCGCCGAAGGTGGTGTCCAGGATGTCGCCGCCCGGGCAGGCTTCGTCCGGGTCTCCCGCGCTGTCGCGCAGCATCACGGCGAGGTCGTCGATGGTGAAGGGCCGATCAGGCATGGTGGACCTCTCTGTCACAGTCTGTCACAGTCTCTGTCCGTCCCTGTCGCTGTCTCTGTCGCTGTCTCTGTCCGTCTGTCTCTGTCCGTCTGTCTCTGTCTGCCCTGTCTCACCGCGCCGCGCGTACGACCATCGCGGAGTTGAAGCCGGGGTGGCCGCGGGCCAGGACGAGCGCCGCGCGCAACGGTGCGGAGCGTGGTGCCCGCGTCACCAGGTCGATCCCGTGGTCCGGGTCGGGTGAGGAGTTCAGAGTGGGCGGGATGACACCGTCGCGCAGCGCGAGCAGCGCGGCCGCCACGTCCAGGGGGGCCGCTCCGGAGCTGAGGCGGCCGGTCATCGTCTTGGGTGCCGTGACGGGCACCGCGTACCGCCCGAACACCTCGTTGATCGCCTCGGCCTCCGCGCGGTCCGGCTCCGGCCATCCGGCCGCGTCGGCGAACACCACGTCGATCCCGTCCGGTTCCACCCCGGCGTCGGCCAGGGCCAGTTGGATCGCTCTGCCCAGGCCGGGCGGGCGCCCGCTGCCGGGAGGCGGGTCGAAGGTCGAGCCGTACCCGGCGATCTCCCCGTAGATCCTGGCTCCCCGCCGCCGCGCGGCCTCGCTCTCCTCCAGGATGTGCAGGGCCCCGCCCTCTCCCGGCACATGCCCCCGCGCCCTGCGGTCGAAGGGGAGATAGGCGAGGTCCGGATCCCGCTCGGCGGACAGTCGCTCCCCTGCGAGCCGGCACGCCCATCCCCAGGGGCACAGTGAGCCGTCGACACCTCCGGCGACGGTCATCCGGCCGCCCCTGCGGATGTGGCGCCGCCCCTGCGCCAGGGCGTCGAGGCCGCCCGCCTGCTCACCGATCACCACACCACCGGCGCCCTTGAGACCGTTGCGGATGGAGATCTGTCCGGTGTTCACCGCGTAGAACCAGGCGAAGGAGAGGTACGCGCTCGGGCGCGGTCGTCCCTTGCTCCGCATCTTCTCCAGCTCCCGCTGCTGGAGTTCCACGCCGCCCGCGTAACCGGCCGTGACCACACCGACGTCGTACGCGGACAGCTGCCGCAGGTCCGCGCCGGAGTCGGCCAGCGCCCAGTCGGCCGCCACCAGCGCGAGCCTGGTCATGTGATCGGTCTGCGCCAGCAGGGCGCCGGGCAGGAACGTCCGCGCGTCGAACCCGGGGACCTCCCCCGCGAGCTGCGCCGGATACGGTGCGGGGTCGAAGCGGGAGATCCGGGCGATACCGCTCCTTGCGGAGCAGGTCGCGTCCCAGTACGCGTCCAGGCCGAGCCCGTTGGGGGCCGCCACGCCCATGCCGGTCACCACGACCGAGGAGGTCATCGCGTCCGCCTCTCCGGCCGGGTCAGCACCATGGCGCTCTGGAAGCCGCCGAACCCGCTGCCGACGGTCAGCACCGTGTCCGTCCGCCACTCGCGGGCGACGAGCGGTACGTAGTCCAGATCGCACGCCGGGTCCGGGCTGCGCAGGTTCGCGGTGGGCGGTACGACGTGGTGTGCCATGGCGAGGATCGACGCCGCGATCTCGATCGTGCCGATCGCGCCCAGCGAGTGGCCGACCATCGACTTGATCGAGCTGACGGGCGTGACGCGGGCGTGCTCACCGAGAGTGGCCTTGAAGGCCTCGGTCTCGTGTACGTCGTTCTGTACGGTGCCGGAGCCATGGGCGTTGACGTAGTCGACGTCCTGCGGGTTCAGCCGGGCCTCGTCGAGCGAGGCGTTGATCGCCCGGGCCATCTCCAGGCCGTCGGCGCGCAGGCCGGTCATGTGGAAGGCGTTGCAGCGGTTGGCGTAGCCGGCGATCTCCGCGTGGATCTGAGCGCCGCGTCGGCGGGCGTGCTCCAGGTCCTCCAGGACGAGCGCGGCGGAGCCTTCGCCGAGCACGAAGCCGTCGCGGGTTCGGTCGAAGGGCCGGGCCGCCTCGCCCGGGTCCCCGCTGTGCGGCGTCGTCGCCTTGACGGTGTCGAAGCTCGCGAGCACGGTCGGCGAGATCGGCGCCTCCGTGCCGGCGGCGACCACGACGTCGGCGGAGCCTTCGCGGATCAGTTCGCAGGCGTGGCCGACGGCGTCGATGCCGGAGGTGCAGCCGGTGGACACCACGGTCGCGGGTCCTTCGGCACCGACGGCCCAGGCGACCTCGGCGGCGATCGAACTCGGCACGAAGTGGTCGTAGAGCTCGGGCGTCGTACGGCTGTGGTCCACCAGGTGCACCCGGCCGCCGTCGCTGACCGCGTGGTACGCCGCTTCCAGGTTCGTGGCGCACCCTACGGCCGTGCCCACGCAGACCCCGACGCGGTGCGGGTCCGCGGCGGACGGTTCGACGCCGCTGTCCCGCACCGCCTCGCGCACGGCGACCAGGGCGAACTGGGCGGCGCGGTCCAGCCGCCGTGCCTGGCGCGGGCTCAGGCCGTGGAGCCCGGGGTCGAAGTCGGCCTCCGCCGCCACCTGGGACCGGTAGGGCGAGGGGTCGAAGAGGGTGATCCTGCGCGTGGCCGTACGGCCCTCGGCGAGCAGGCTCCAGAAGTCCTTGGCTCCGATGCCGCCCGGCGCCAGTACGCCGAGCCCTGTGACGGCCACTCTTCGGGGGGTCATCGGGGCGCCTCCCAGTGGTAGAAGCAGGTGGCCATGGAGTCGCGGATGGAGCGCCAGTTCTGCGGGTCGTAGTGCTCGAAGTAGGGCTCGGCCTCGCCGCGCGCACGCACGAAGCGCGGGTCCGTCCAGGCGCGTTCGAAGGCCTCCGATCCCTGGCTCTCGTCGAACTGCTGCACGTGGAAGTACAGGCCCTTGTACATGAACAGCTCCCGCCTCAGCGTGCCCATCCGCCGCGGCAGGTCGGTGCTGTCGAACTCGGCCGCGACGCGGGCGGCTCGGGCGCTCGCCTCCGGGTCCATGCGTGCGACGATCAGGTTGGTGCGCATCCGCCTTCTCTCCTTCGTCCGGTGCGGGCGGGGGTCCGCGGGCCCCGGCCTCGTGGGTTCCGACTTCACGCGTCCTGCCCCCGGCCCGGGCCGAACCAGCGCTCCAGAGCCTCGGGCAGGGTGCGGGGGCAGCCCTGGACCCAGGCGACATGGCCGTCCGGCCTGATCAGCACCGCTTCGGTGCCACCGAGCGGGTCCGGCGATCCGTCGGCCTCGGGGACAGCGGTGACGGTGTCCACCCGGTCCGCCCAGGCGCCGGCGGCGCGGCGCAGTCCGGCGTCGTCGGCCAGGTCCAGGAGTACGCCCCGGGCCGGGCGCAGCAGTTCGGCGGTGCTCGTTCGGCCGGCCGGGCCCTTGAGGGTCCGGTGGGGCATGCGGCGGCCCAGGAGCGGGTGGTCGCCGGGGCCCACGTCGTAGTGGACGTCGAGTCCGCTGACCATACGGGCCAGATGCCGGTTGACGGCCTCGTACCCGGCGAGTTCGGTGAGCACCTCGCACAGGGGCTCCAGGTACTCGCCGTCGAGGAACAGCAGTGCCTGGGCCCGTGTGCTCGTCAGCAGTCGCCGTCCCACCGGGTGGCGCTCGCCGTGGTAGGTGTCGAGGAGGGCTTCCGGGGCGCTGCCCCGGCTCACCGCGCCGAGTTTCCATCCGAGGTTCACCGAGTCCTGGATGCCCGCGTGCATACCCTGGCCCCCGGCCGGGACCTGGACGTGCGCGGCGTGTCCGGCGAGCAGGACCCGGCCCCGGCGGTACTCGGTGGCCTGACGCGTGGCGTCGTCGACGGCGAGGGTCCACAGCGGTGTCCCCGCGGAGATGTCCTCGCCGGTCAGGCGCCGCCAGGCGGCCGCGACCTCCGCGTACGCCGGCGGCTCGGTACGGTCGTCGGGCCGTGCCGCCCGCTCGTGGGCGAAGACGCGGGTGACGCCCTCGCCGAGGTCGTACGCCAGCACATTGCCGCCGGGCACGCGCTCGGCCCGTACCCTGGCGTCGCCCCGCATGATCGACCGGCTCTCGACGCCTCGTACTTCGGCGACGTACATCTTCTGGCTCGGCTCCCTGCCGGGGAAGCCGAAGCCGGCGGCGTGGCGCACGATGCTGCGGGCGCCGTCGCAGCCGACCAGGTGGCGTGCGCGCAGCAGTCGTGACTGCCGCGGACCGCGCACCTCGACCTCCACGTGGTCGGGGCGCTGTGTCAGGGACAGCACCTCGTGGCCGCGCCGGATGTCCGCGCCCAGTTCGGTGGCCCACCCTTCCAGGACCTCTTCGATACGGGCCTGGCGGACCGTCTTGTCGCCCAGGTGGACGCTGTCGAGTGCGGCGAGGTCGACGGGCACACCGCCGAAGTACTGCCGAGTGCTGCTGTCGAGCTGTCCGAACCGTTCCAGCAGTCCCCGCTGGTCGAACACCTCCATGGTGCGGATGGTCAGGCCCAGGGCGCGGGAGACGCCCGACGGCCGGGCGAGGCGCTCCAGAACTATGACGTCGGCTCCGGCGAGCCGTAGTTCGCCGGCGAGCATCAGTCCCGCCGGCCCGGCTCCCACGACGATGACACTTGCGTCCACGTACCTGCCCCCTCGGCCACACGGAGTGGTGGTGTGCCGTGAACACCGTGCCCGTGCCGGGCCGCGTCGGCATCGGTGGAACGCGCAGCGCGCCGGGCCGGGCCGACCGGCGTATGCCGCACGGGCGGAGTGCGTGAATCACCGATGCCGGCAGCACGCCTCGTGGCCTATGGTCCGGCGGGTGTCGCGCCCGTCGGCTCGCGCACGGCTAACGCAGACACAGTCCCGGCCCCTCGCACCAGGCTTCCGGGCGCGCCGGTGCGGACGACAGGCGGCGCGCGGCCCACACCGCCACCTGCGCCCGGGCGCGCAGACCGAGCTTGTCGCGGATGTGCTGCAGGTGCGCGTCGACCGTGCGGGGGGACACGTCCAGTCTCCGCGCGATCTGCCGGTTCGTCATGCCGTCCGCCACCAGCCGTGCGACCTCGCACTCCCGCTCCGTGAGGTCATGGCCGACGCGTGCGCGTCCGGGCGGTTCCGCCGGCGCGTCGTGCACCGCGAGGGACACCGCCTGTCCTGCGGTCATCCGGCTGCCGGCCGCCCGGAACGCCTCGGCCGCGGCCGGGTCCAGCAGCCGGCCGGCCTCGCCCGCGGCCGTGTCCACGGACCGCCGCCAGACGGGATCCGGCTCCGCACGCGATCCGCGGATCGCGGCGGCCGCGCCGAGCAGCCGCAGGGTCCGCTCGGCCTGCGCCCGGCGCGCCGCGACCATCGCCAGCCCCTCCAAGGCCCGTGGCGTGCCGTACCGGTCGGGACGGTCGGCGCGCAGTGACCGCTTGAAGCGTGACTCCGCCCGCTCCAGGTCCCCGGTGTCCAGCTCCACCATCCCGCCCAGGATCTCCACGGCCGCCAGCAGCGCGGGTTCCGTCTCGGTCAGCAGGATCGGAGACAGCTCCTGGAGCAGCGCGGCGGCCCGCTCCCGCTCCCCGGCCCGCAGGGCCGCCCACGCGCAGTGGTGGAGCCTGCGTGCCGTGTGCCGCAGGTTTCCCACGGGCCGTACGGTGTCGAGGCCCTGTTCCATGCTCCGGTGGGCGCCGGTGAACTCACCGCGCGCCAGCCGCACCAGCCCCAGCAGGCCCAGGGCCTCGGCGAGCATCAGGGGGCGGTCCAGGCCCCGCTCGATCCCGATCGCCTCCCGGGCGAGGGCATGTGCCGTGTCGAGGTGTTCCCGGCAGAACTCCAGCCAGGCCGCCTGCTGCAGCACGAGGCTGCGGATGGCTGGGGCGTCGCGCGCGCGGTCGAGCGCGGCCGTCACCAGCAGTCCGGCGGCCTGGGGATCGTCACGTTCCAAGGCGCATCTGGCCGCCGCGGCGATGAGCGGGGCGTGTCGCCCGTCGCCGTTCCCGGTCGCCCACTCGGCCGCCCGGAGCAGGTTGTCGCCGTCCTCCTCCAGCAGCCGTAACGTGTCCGCGTAGGCGATCACCGGCTCGGGCAGGGATTCGACGAGCCTGGAGAGCCAGCCCGCCAGCTTGTCGAAGGTGGCGTCCGTCTCCCCGGATCCGGTGAGCTGTTCGAAGCCGTAGAGGCGGATCGATTCCAGCATCGTGAACCGCGCCAGGGGCCGGTCCCGGCCCGCCGGATCCGTCAACGGCCTCGCCTCCAGCAGGGACTTGGCCTCCAGGTCGCAGATCGTCCTCAGCACGGAGCCGGTCGGCACGCCGTCACCGGCGCACACGGCGGTCGCCGCGGCGAGGTCCGCTCCCCCGGCGAACACGGACAGGCGCCGGAAGACCGCCTGGGCGCGGGGGTCGAGACGGACGACACTCGACCGCAGCGCCGAGCGCAGGTCGCGATGACGGTCGTCGGCGGTGCGCGGGGAGACGGTCAGGAGGTCGAACCTGTCGCCGAGGTGGGCGAGCAGTTCCTCGCAGCTCAGGAGCCGTACCCAGCGCGCGGCCAGCTCTATGGCCAGCGGAATCCCGTCCAGCATGACGCAGATCGCGTCCACCGCCCGGCCGTTGGCCTCGCTCAGCTCGAATCCCGGTACCTGCTCGCGGGCCCGGTCGACGAACAGGCGGACCGCGTCGGAGAGTTTCTGCCGTGCCGGCGGGCCCACCGTGACGCCGCTCTCGGGCAACGGCAACGGTCTGACGGGGAAAGTGACTTCACCGGAAACCCCGAGCAGTTCCCGGGAGGCCGCCAGGATCCGGACGTTGGGACAGCGCCGCAGGAGCGTCTCGACGAGCCGGGCGCACGGGTCGACGGCTCCCTCGCAGCCGTCGAACAGCACCAGGGCCCGGCGGACGCTCAACTCGGCGCACACCGTGTCCAGCAGCGGCTCGTCGGGCCGTTCACGCACCAGCAGGGACTCGGCGACGGCCGACACCAGCTCTGCGGATGTGCCGAGCGGAGCGGCGTCGACGAACCCGGTCTGGTCGAAGCCGCCGCGCTGGTGCCGGGCGAACTCCACGGCCAGCCGCGACTTTCCCGCGCCGGGCGGCCCGACGAGCGTGAGCTGCCGGCACCGCCTCCACAGCCCGTGCAGTGCGTCCAGTTCATGGTCCCGGCCGACGAAACTGTCGAGTGAGACGGGAAGTTCGCCTTCGAGTGGAGTCTGGCGGGCGGCTCGGCGCACAGGCCGTCCTTTCTGCAGGGTGACAGGCACGTGCGGAACGCGCGTCTTTCACGCGTGGCAGACAAGCGGCGCTCCTCCGGTGAAGTCCATGACGTCCCGCTGGATCCGTGGCAGGGAGAGCGGGCTTCCGGCCGGAGCACCGTCGAGCTCGGCCAGGGCTCGGTGGAGGTTGGCCACGAGACGCTCGGGGTGGTCGAGTACGTCCCTGTCCGCCGCCTCCCTGGCGGCGGCGCGGGCGATCTGCAGGACCGTCAGGCCCGCGGCACGTCCCGCGGCCGCGAGACGCCGTACGGTACGCAGATAGTGCTCGGTGGCTGTGTAGGCCTCCGGCCCGCACACCGGGCCGTGTCCGGGTACGACGACCTCCGCGTCGAGCGATCGCAGCAGGTCGAGCGCGCGCAGGGAGCCGTCCAGGGAACCCTCGACCAGGAACGGCGCGATCCCGTTGAAGACCAGGTCGCCGACGAAGACCGTGCGTCGCTCGGGCAGCCAGACCACGGTGTCGCCCGTGGTGTGGGCGGGCGTCCCCGGGTGGACGAGGTGTATCTCGGTGCCCGCGGCGTGCAGCACCATGCGGTCGGTGTACGTCACGGAGGGCGGGGACACGACGATCTCGCCCCAGTCCACGCCCGGCCACGCGCGTTGCAGTGCGAGGCCGGTGGCGAGCATCTCGCGGCGGCAGTTGAGGTGGCCGATCACGGTGGCGCCCGGCGTGAAGTGGCCGTTGCCGTGGGTGTGGTCCCCGTGGTGGTGGGTGTTGACCACGTGGGCGGGCGGCGGTGCGCCGGTGGCCGCGATCGCCTCGGCCAGGGCGCGGGCCCGTGCCCGGGTCGCGGCGGTGTCGACGAGAACGGTGGGGCCGGGGCCGGTGACGAAGCCGGCGTTGTTCAGGCACCAGCCGCCGTCGGGCTGGATGTAGGCGTAGACGTCGGGGGCGAGCCGCTCGGTGTACGGCGGCGCGACGGTGGGCACCGGATTCGCGGAGTCGGCAGGCATCGCATGGCCTCCAGCATCGGTGTCGGGAGCGCCGTCGCCGAGTGTGCGGCAGCGCCGTCGGACAGGATGACGCGCTCGTACTTGTGTGGCAACACTTGCCGTTCATTCGACACATCAGTAGCGTCGATTCCTGCCCGGCCGATACCGGCGCGGGGCTCGTGCCGGCCGTTCCCGGCTGCGACTTCGCACACCCCTGGCCGGGCGGCTCTGAATCATCCGGGAGATGCGCGTCGTGGGCGCCTACGTCAAGAACCTCATCGGCCTGGGACTGCTGGCCGTCGCGGCCGTGCTCCTCGTGTACAAGCTCTGGCACGCCCGGTCGATGCGGCACAGTCCGCGCACCTGGGCGATCCTGTCCATGGTCTCGTGCTTCGCCGTGTCGATGGCGTTCTCGGTGCCGACGGTGTCCGTGTGGACCGCGCAGCACACCGGGGTACCCAACATCGGCCGGATCCTGACCTACAGCCTCGCCTCGGGCGCGGGCGCCTCGTCGCTGTGCCTGGCGCTGGTGTGGCGGTATCCCGCGCCGCGCGCGTGGTTGACGGTCCGCTGGGTCATCGCCGTCTACGCGGCGGCGAACATCGTCTTCTGGGTGCTCTTCGCGGTGTCGCCGGTGCCCGAGGAACGGCCGACGGACTTCCCCACCCACTACGCCCACCTGCCCACGATCTCCGCGTTCCTCCTGCTGTTCTGCGTCTCCAACGCCATCGCCTTCGGGGTACTGGGGCGTTGGTGTCTGACCTGGGCCAGGAGCGGTGACTTCACCGCGCTTCCCTGGCTGCGCTGGGGGCTGCGCCTGTACGGGGCCACGGGCGTCGTCATCACCACCATGGTCACCCTGGGCGTCGGGACCATCGTCGGGACCTGGCTGGACCGGGACATGCAGCCGCTGTTCAGTGTGGCGACGGACGTCCTCCTGCCGATCGCCACCGTTCTGCTCCTGCTGGCCCTGACCGTCCCGGTCGCGGGACCTGCCGTGCTGCGGCTGCGCGATCGCGTGGCCAAGTGGCGTGCCTTCTTCGCGCTCAGGGCGCTGCACGTGGCGCTGCGGACCGTCGCACCCGACAACGTGATGGTCGCGCACGGGCGAACGCTGGACCCACACCACCGTGTTCGCCGGGCGCTGATCGAGCTCAACGACTGGCGGGCGACGCTCAATCCGCTGTTCAGTCCGGCGGTCCGGCAGGCGGAGGAGGAGCGGGGCCGGAACGGCGGGCTGCGGGGCGAAGACCTCGACGCCATGGTCGAGGCGGCCCAGCTGTCCGCGGCCCTGGAGCTCTGGAACAGCGGGATGCGCCGGCTGACACCTTCCGGGGCCGACGCCGGGCCGGCCGAGCGGACCAGAGACGGCAACGGCACCATCGACGACGAACTCGCCTGGTGGACAGGGGTCGCCCGGGCCCACAGCCGCCGGGTACGCCTCTCCCCGGAGACCGCCGCACCGCGGCCTCGGGGACAGGCCACGGACGCCTGAGCCGCGGGTCGGTGACCAGGCGGTCCCCTGCCGCCGGACGTGACGCACAGGCCGTCACTCCCAGTCATCCCCGACCAACGGCGAGTTGACGGCGCGCACCGGCCGCCGGGTACAGTCGCACCGCTGCTCGGGCGCCGTCGGACACACATCGCGCCCGAAGAGCCTCGGGGAGTCCCCCAGGGCGACCGGACTCACACCGCGCCCTGATTCCTGGCAGGCCTGCCCCGTGCCGCTCGACGGTCGCATCGGCCGCGGGCGGCTTCCCGGAAGTCATCGCGCACCGCGCCGTTCTGAGTGGGGGTCACACAGCAGATGCCACCGGACCAGGCCAATTGCTGGCGGACAGCGGCCCGTGACAAGGAGCTGGACGCCATTCACCACGCCCTGGAACACGACCGCGGCGCACTGGTGGTGGGCGCCGCCGGGGTGGGCAAGAGCACCGTGCTGACCACCGCACTGCGCCACGCCGCCGACGAGGGCAGGACCGTCTTCTCGGTCGGCGCCGGCGTCGACGGCGGAACCCCGGCACGCGGCTTCGGTTCGCTCGACGAGTGCCTGGACCTCGTGGAGCCGGCCACCCGGGACGACGCCGGCGCCCCTCGCCCGCTCGTGGGCATCGACGACGCCCACCTGGCCGACGCGGCGGCAGGCGACCGGCTGCACCGGCTGGTGGCGGCCCGGCGGATCGGCGTGCTGGCCGTCACGCGCCAGGGCGCGCCCGCCCCGGCCGGCATCGACAAACTCTGGGTGGACAGGCTCGTCGACCGCGTCGAGGTCGCGCCGTTCGACTCCACCGCGCTCGGCACCGTCCTGCGAGCGCGTCTCGGTGGCCACGTCGGCACCCCCACCGTGGAACAGCTGTGGGACACCACCCATGGAAACGCGCTGATGCTGACGGAGCTGGTCGAGCACGAGCTGGAGGAGGGTGCCCTGCGCCGCGTCGGGGGGACCTGGACCTGGCAGGGCCTGAGCGGGAATCCGGGAGGGCGTCTGTCGGAGGTCGTGCGCGTCGGACTGCGCGACCTCGACCCCGAGGAGCAGGAACTCGTCCACATGCTCGCGGTGGCCGGAAGGCTGGACATGGAGATCGTCTCGGACTTCGGTCTGGCCAGGGCGGCCGAGTCGCTGGACCTGCGCGGCCTCGTACGTGTCGAGCGCGCACGGGCCGGGCTCGGTCTGCGACTCGCGTCGCCGCTCGGCCAGGCCGTGCTGGTCTCGGCCATGTCCGATCTCACCGCCCAGCGACTGCGGCGCCAGATCGCCGACGCGCTCGAACGGTCGGGTACCGGAGGCGAGGACGAGCTGCTGCGCGTGGTGTCACTGCGGCTGGAGGCCGATGCCGTACCCGCCCCCGAGCAGCTGTTCCCGGCCGCCGCTGTGGCGCTGCGTCGGCGGGAGTTCGCGCTGGCCGCACGGATGTGCCTGGCGGCACTGCGGGACTCGCAGTCGGACACGGTCGTCCCCGCGCGGCCGGCCGACTCGGCGGGGCTTGTCGCGATCGTGCGTGCCGCCCTGACACGGGCGGCAGCGCGGGGACGGATCGCCGGCCCGGTCAGGGCGGCACTCCTGCTGGGCCGGGCGCTGGCCGGTGAAGGAGGGGCCGAGGACGCCGAGCACGTGCTGGCCGCGGGCCTCGGCGCGGGGGCAAGGGTGCCACGCGACGAGTACGACGCCGCCGTGCACGCCCGCGTGATCAACCTGGCCTGCGGTCTGCGGCGTGTCGCCGAAGCCGAGGCGGTCCTCGCACATGCCGTCGCCGCCGTCGGCCCGGGCGACAGCGGCGTCCTGGACGCCTGCCGGGCGGTGCTCGCGATGCTCGCCGACCGGCTCCCCGAGGCGGTCGCCATCGGGGAGGCCGCCCTGGGCACACCATCCACGTCTCACGCCGTCGTCCCGATGCTCGTGCCCACGGTGGCGTTCGCCCGCGCCGAACTGGGCGACCCTGCCGGAGCCCTGGCCCTGGTCCGTCGCCACCAGGCCGCCTCGGCGCACCGGGCCCCCGGCTCCCGGCCGACGACCGACGCCGTCTCCGCACACTGCGCCTACCTGCTCGGTGACCTCGCGGGCGCCGCCGACGCGTCGGCCGTCCTGCACGCGGACACCCGCGACAGCCCTGTGCCGACGCAGGGCATGATCGCCCGTGCCAGGGTGCTGCGGCTGTCGGGTCGGCCGGAGGAGGCGGTGACACTGCTGCGGCGGGTGGTCGCGGCGCCGACACCGCCGGAGTTCCCCGCCTGGCAGACCACCCCGCTGGCCCAACTGGCCGGGGCGCTGGCCGAGTCCGGCCGCACCGCCGAGGCGCTCCGCGCCCTCGTCGAGGTCCGCGCGACAGCCGACGGGCTCTCGCCCTGCGCCGACGACGAGATCGCCTGCGAAGGCGCCCTCGTCAGGGCCCACGCGGGCGACCGCGCCCTGGCCGTCGCCCAGGCCCTGCACGTGGCCGAACGCGCCCGGGCCGCCGGCCGGGCCGTGCGCGCGCTGATCGCCCTGCATCTCGCCGCCCGCGTCACGAACGGCACCGCCCCGCGCCGCGCCGACCCGGACCTGCTGCGCGCGGCCCGGCGGGGCGGCGGCCTCCTGGAACTGATCGGCGACCACGTACGCGCCCTGGCCGACCGCGATCCGGCCGCCCTGCTCACCGTGTCCGAAGGGTTCCGCGCCATGGGCGCGCTGCCGCTCGCCGCCGAGGCCGCGGCGCAGGCGGCCCGTGTCTTCAGGTCCTCGGGACAGCACCGCAAGGGGCGTGCGGCCAGGGCCGCCTGTGCGGAACTGCGTGTGCTCGGCGCCGCGCTGCCGCCGTGGCTGGCTCCGCACCGCCCCGGACAGCAGGACCTGGACCCGCTGACGCCACGCGAGCGCGAGGTCGCCGCGCTCGCGGCGACCGGCCTGTCGAACCGGGACATCGCCGGTCGGCTGGTGGTCTCCGTACGCACGGTGGAGAACCATCTGCACCGCGTCTACCACAAGCTCGGCATCACCGCGCGCAGCCACCTCCTGAGCGGTCTGCAGCGAGCCGCCGGGCCGGCCGAGGGCGCCGCGGCCGCCGGGCAGATCCTCGCGGAACCCGAACGCGGCCCAGCGCGCCGCGACATGGCCGCGCCGCTGTAGCCCGCCCCGATGGCCGACGGGGGCGCGGCGCTTCGCGGTGTCCGGTTCACCGCGGCGGGCGCAGCAGTTGAGTGATGGCCCTCGTCACGGTGCTCCGGTGGTCGAGGACAGCGAGGTGGCCGCCCTCCAGCATGTGCAACACGCAAGTGTGCTCGGTGAGTTGCTCCCATGCGGCCGCCTCTTCGAAGGTGACCAGGGGGTCGTCCGTCGCGCCGAAGACGGTGACCGGCACGGACAGCCGAGGCTCGGGCCGGTACCGGTAGGTCTCATGCAGCCGCAGGTCGGCCCGTACGGTGGTCAGCACCTGGCCCGTGACATGCCGGTCCGACAACAGCTGGACCGGGGTGCCGCCCAGCGCGGACAGCAGAGCGGTGAGGCGCACGTCGGGCAGCTCGCTCATCGACGCGAAACGTGGTTCCAGGTGCGGTGCGGCACGGCCGGCGACGAACAGAGAGGTCTGCGCCGGGAGCCCGCCCGACCGGCGCAGCGCGCGCACGAGTTCGAAGGCCACCGCCGCGCCGGGGCCGTGCCCGTAGACACCCAGCGGGCCGGTGTGCCGCGGAGCGTGCGAGAGCACACGGCCGAGCGACTCCACGAGGTCGTCGACGCCGGACGGGGCCGGCTCACGGTAGCGGGGCCCGCGCCCGGGCAGCCGTACGGGGCACACCTGTATCCCGGGCATGAGCCGCGGCCACCCCGCGAACGCGGTGGGACCGCCGCCCAGGTGCGGCAGACACAGGAGCCGGGCGCGGTCCCCGGCGGCGGTCCAGCCCGGGAACCATTGCTCCACCTCCTCGGTCCCCGTGGTCACCCGCCGCTCCCCCGTGGGGCGCGCTCACGTCCGTGTCGCCTGAGCCGCGACACGGTCGACGAGCGCGCACATCGCGTCGATCGTTCTGAAGTTGTCCAGGCGGAGTTCGGAGTCCGGGATGCGCAGTTCGAAAGCCGTCTCCAGGAAGCGGACCAGTTCCACGGCGAACACCGGATCGACGCCCCCCGTCAGGACAGGCTGATCGTCGCCGATCACGACGCGTGGAACCCGGGAGCCGACGTGGGCACGGATCCGGTCGCGGACCGGGTCGCTCATCGCCGTGCTCCCCTCGCGTCCCGGGCTCCTGGCTCGTGCCGTGTCCGATGGGGAGGCATGTCCATCGCGGGCTTCGCCGCCGCAGGACGCGGGACACGCCACGGGCCAGGAGGTGTCCCGTACCCGCGGTCGACCCGCGAGAGGTGTTCGGCGGCCCGGCCGGGGAAGGGGAACGCACCCCGACGGGTCCCGCTGCACACACCGGTCCGGGGGCGCGAGTCGAGTGCGTACCGCCCAGTTCGCACTCCAACCTCCGTCATCGCGCCCTCGGGGGACGGCTTCGACACTAGGCACAGCGTCGCGGCGGCGCCCCGGCCGAAAGACCAGCGTCGGCCGTGTCCCGCCGCCGGGGCCGCGGTGCGGTGCCCGGTCAGCCACGACGCCGACCGGACGTGTGCTCGGCCGGCAGCGGACGGCGGTCGGCGCGGGCCACCCGTATCCACCAGCGCAGTTCGGAGTCCACACCGCCGCTGCCGTCGACCGCCTCGGAGTCCGGGGCCGTGTGGGCGGCGGGGCGGGGTGCTCCGTCGCCGTCCCCCCGTCCCTGTGCCGCCGCCCGCAGCTGAGCGGCCTCGACCAGGGCCTCGACGACGGCATCGGGCAGACCCCGCTCCCGCGCCGCGCGTTCCGTGGACTCCCGCACGTCGGGGTCGTAGAACAGGCTCAGTACCGCCCATCGGTCGTTCAGTTCGATGACCATGCGCCGCACCCGGTGGTGCGGGTCGAACCGCTTGCCGGCGGCGACCAGGACATGGCCCTGCGAGCCGGCCAGCAGGCGGCGGTGCAGGGGACGCAGGAGCAGGAACGCCCGCCACCGGTTCAGCCACACCCGCAGCAGGACGAGCCGGGGAGCGGCCACGGGCACGAGGAGGGCGCCGCAGAGCAGTACGCCGACCAGGGGCAGCAGTACTGAGGCGCCCAGGTTGTACAGCCGGCCGGAGACGCCGAGCCCGAACCAGGCGGGGACGGTGCACCCGAGCCCGGTCAGCGCCCAGAGGGACAGTGTGAAGGTCTCGCAGGCGTAGAGGATCAGGCCGATCCGAAGCCAGGTGAAGCGGGCGAACTTCGCACCCCTGGCCCACGAGACCATCCACCACGTCAGCCGCAGGCTGCCTGCCGCGAGGGCCGAGAAGTACACGGTGGACAGGGCCGCGACGGACGGCTGGTGACCATAGGCGACCGGGAAGTCGTCGGGTCGCTCGACGGGCACGTCCGACACGGCGAACAGCAGCACGACGGCGAGGATCACGGCACCCCACCCGAAGGCCAGGCGACGCAGCCGCCGCCGCACCTCTCCGAGGGGGAACCTCCAGGCCAGGGCCAGGATCTGCGCGGACCCCACCGAGCCGAGCGCGAAGGCGTAGGCACCGAGCCTGGAGATGTTGGGCACGCCCGAGGCCTCACCCGCCCACTCGGAGAACGACGGGACGTCGCAGACGAACGCCAGCGCGGCGAAGCCGACACAGGTCCACATGGCACGGGCGAGGAACGTCCGGCTGCCGCGCAGCCACCACACCTCGAAGGCCAGCAGCCCCGCGCCGAGCAGCGCCGTGCCGATGGACGCCTTCTCCTGAGGAGACACAGGACTCCCTTCCGCGCGGCGCCTGCGCGCCCTGGCACATGGACGGTGAAGGTCAGTCGGCCCGGCGTCTGCGCTCCATCAGCCCGAGGTCCTCCGCCGCCCGCAGCACGTGCGGGGAGTCACCCGGCAGGCCCGGGCCGTGTGCGGTACGCCGCTCGGTGAGCCGTTCTATCAGCAGGTCCGCCAGCTCCTCGGCGCCCGCCTCCTCCGCGACCGAGTGGGTGGTGCGCCGGGCGATGACCCTGGCCATGTTCCGCGGCAGGCTGGGGGCGAGCCGACGGACGGTGTCCTCACCGCCCACGTCGACGGGCTCGTGCCCGAGCAGGATGTGCGCGAACTCGTGCAGCAGGATGCCCAGTCGGTGGTACCAGGAGCGCGTCTTCACACAGAACACGAGATACGTTCCGTCCGCGCGCCGCGCCGTCGCCCCGGTGAGCGGGGTTCCGCGGCCGGTGAAGAACCGCACTTCGACGGAGGCCCCCAGGACTTCGCTCATGGTCTGGCCCAGCTTCTGGCACATGGCGCGGTAGCCGGTGTCCTGCGGAACGTCCATGCCGTCGACCACGCGGTCGCACAGCCGCTCCATCTCCCGCCGGTCCAACCGCGCATGCCCCCTGACGGATCGTCACAACACCTGCTCACGACACGCAACGCGCCGAAACTACTACGGATCAGCCACAGCGGAACGGGGCACTCACCTGCCGGCGGCCGCCGTCGCGACGCGCGGGACCGGTCCCGATCGGCGTCCGGGCGCAGTGCCCACGCCTGGGAAATCCGGCCGGTTGCCGACGATTCCCCGACGTCGTCCCAGCTCAGCCGGGGTGGGGCGGGCGCACCGCGCCATCGGGACCGTGCTCGGGGTGTACCGCTCCGACCGGGGCCGCCCCGGTCCCGTCAAGGGCGGGACCGGTACATTCACGCTCCATTCACCGGACGGTGCTCCGGTCCCCGCACATCGTGGAGTCCCACCACACGAGTAGGCGCCGCCCCGTCGCGGGCGGCACCTCGGGTCACTTCTGTTTCCGGGCCGGGAACACCCAGGCGGGGTCACCGGTGTGCACCGCCTGGACGAAGGCGTCGACCGCCTGCCGGCGCACCTCGGGGCTCCAGTGCGGGGCCTCCTCGGCCATGCGCGTCACGAATTCGATCACGCCCGAGTCGCGCAGGGCGACGTAGTCGTCGAGTTCCGCGTCGATCGTCTCCGCCAGCCGGTCGTCGAGGAAGTAGGCGGCCTGAGGGCCCTGCTCGTCGGAGAGCCCGAAGTGGTCCGCCAGGCCCAGCAGGTGCTTCAGCCGGGGATTGGGCAGCCGGTCGGCAGGCGGATTGACCAGTTCTCGCAGGTAACTGGCGGAGATGGAGCCGTAGTCCCGCTTGTCGGCGAAGGCACGGGACACCTCTTCCGGCGTGTACGGTCCGCGCCCCGCGGGATGCACGACCGCGAAGAGCTGCCTGAGCTTGCCCGGGAAGGAGTCACGCGGCCGCTCGTCGCCGAGTCGCTCGCGCCGGCCTCCGACGAACACCGCCGGGGCCACGTCCAGTGCGGCCGCCAGGTCCTGGACGGTCTGCAGGGTGGGGTTGTCGCGCTGCCCCGTGCGCAGATGGGATACGTATCCGTCGGTGATGCTGCCGCCCTGCGCGTTGACCCGCTGGGCGATCTCGGTGTTCGACAGGCGGCCACCACGGTGCGGTGGACGGCGGCAGAGCTCGTCGAGGATCTCCGCGAACGTCGGCAGCGTCCCGGTCTCCAGCATCCCTCGCCACCCCCTCCAGCCCTTGAATACCGTTCAGGATACCCACGTCCGAACGGCGTGAGCCTCGCGAGCGTAGCCATCGGGGAACGCCACCACAATGCGCCGACCGCAAGTGCGGCTCGGCCATGCGGCATCCCGATCGGCTTCATACTGACAACGCGTCGAGCCGCTCGGATTCCCCACAACAGTTGCCGTGATCGAGCAGTCACGATACGTTCTGCACCGCAACAGACCGTACTGCTATGGGGGATGCAAGCCGATCGGCGCCACATCGGTATGAGGTGTGGTGCTCGACGAGACGGTGATGGCCGTCGCCGTCTCACTCCACCAACCAATCCCAGGGAAAACGATGACCGTGACGCACATGGACCGCGTTTCGTCCGAGGCCGCGCGACACGAAACGGCAGCGCCCACCACCGGATCGCCTCCCGTCGCCGCAGCCTCCTTCCGCAGAGCGCCCGACGACCGCCTCCCCGCGCGAGCACGCCACCTGGTGGCCACGTCCCTGCGCGCACTGGACCGGACCGACGCGCTCGACGACGCCCTGCTCGTGGCGAGCGAGCTGGTCACGAACGCGATCCGGCACGCCCCGCGAGGGCCCGTCAGTCTCGAACTGTTCGTGCAGGAGGCCTCGTTCGCGCTGGAGGTCACCGACCACTCCCCCGAGCCCCCCGTGCTCCGCCCCACCAGCGCCCCCGGCATCACCGCCATCACCGAAGGAGGCCGCGGCCTGCGGCTCGTGGCCGCCCTCGCCCAGAACTGGGGCTACCGCCGCAACACCGACGGCACGAAGACCGTCTGGTGCCGGTTCGCCTGCACCGCACGACCACCCGTCGCTCCACCCGACTCCCCGAGACCCATGCCGGGACACCACGAGGAGGCGGGCTCATGACGGCGCTCCACCGCGGCTCGCCCCTCACACCCTCGGTACGACTCGCACCGGTGCGGCGTCAGGACGACCACGAAGTCCGCATCCCGGTGGCCCTGTGCCTCCCGCGTACCCTCGCCACCCAGCGCGTCCGTGACAGGCTGAGCGCGTTACGGGACGTGGAGGTCGTCTTGGACGAACCCCGGCACACCGCGCTGGCAGGCGAACTGACGACCTGGCAGCAGCCGATCGTCCTGCTCGTCCCTCCGGTCGCGCACGCCGCCGAGGCGGTACGGGAGGTCTCGGCACCGGGATGCCGCACGGTCGTGCTCGTGGCGGACCGCGCCCCCCGGCCGGCGTTCGAGATGATCGCGGCGGGCGCGCGGGGAGTGCTGGACCTCCACCACGCGGCCGACGAGCTGACGACCGCGATCCATGCGGTGGCCGGCGGACACGGGTACGTGTCCCCGTCGGTCACCGGGCGGATGATGGACCTGCTCGCCGGCGGCTCCGCCACATCGGCGATGGCGCGAAGCGGTGCGGAGGCCCAACTCACCCGCCGCGAGCGGGAGGTGCTCCGGCTGCTCGCCGAGGGCCGGTCCAACGCGGAGATCGCCCAGCTGATGTCGGTCACCACCAGCACCGTCAAGTACCACGTGTCCAACGTCCTCGCCAAGCTCGGACTGCGCAGGCGCGGCGAGGCCATCGCCTACGCCCTGGGACTTCCGGTCATGGTCGCCTGACACTGCGGCCGACCGGCCCGCTCCGCCCAGGGCCCTTCTGATGGATCTCCGTCGGAGAAGGAGCGGCGTTCGGTGCGAGCGTGCGTGCCGGACGTCGCGACACCGCGGAGATCCGTCAGAAGGACCCCAGGTCGTGGTCCAGGGCAGGCATCCCTGTCCTGGACCACGCCGGACGGAGCCCGCCGCCGCCCCACCCGCGTCCCTTCGCGGCCCGCCGACGGGTCCCGCCTCAGTCGGTCAGCTCGGCGGCCCGCCGACGGCACTCGGCCGCGGCCTCCCGCAGGCCGGCCTGGTCATGGGTCACCGCAAGCGACTCCAGCGCACTGCGCTGCCCCTCGGTGTCCCCCATCTCGCTCCGGAGGCGCAACGCCTCCAGGCCGGTGTCCGTGGCCTCCTTCAGGTCACCGAATTCCCGCAGCGCCACCGACAGGTCGAAGCACGCCCACGCCTCCCGGTAGAGGTTGCCCTGTTCCCGCGCCAGCCGGGCACTCTCCCTCTGCCGCGCTACCGCGCCGGACAGATCGCCCTCCGCGCTCAGCACCAGACCGAGGATGTTCAGCGGGACGCTGGCCAGCAGCGGAGAGCCCGTACGCCGGCAGAGCGCGATGCTCTGGTTGGCGAAGGCCCGGGCCTCGCGCAGCGCACCCTGACGCAGGTTCAGCAGCGCGAGGTTGTCGAGCGTGATCCCGATGCTGAGGGTGTCCTCGGCCGCCCGCTGAGTGGACAACGCCTCCTCCAGCCAGGCGGCCGACTCTTCGAACTTGCCCTGGGCGATCCCGTCGATGGCCAGGTTGTTCAACGCCCTGCTGGCACCCAGCGAGTCCCCCGCGGCCCGGAACAGACCTACGGCGAGGCGCAGCTGCCGCTCACCTTCCACGAGACTGCTGCGGGTACTGGCCAGCGTGCCCAGCTCCAGCCGGGCCAGCGCCGCCGCCCGGGGCCGCTCCTTCTCCCCGCCCTCCTGTTCCACGACACGCAGGGTCGCTCGGGCCAGCGCCTCCCAGTCGTCCCAGTGACCACTGCGGTGCAGGAACGACCGGATCGTCGTGGTCAGTTCGGCGAGCCGCTCGGCCCTCAGCACTCCCAGCCGGGCCGCACGGCAGACCACCGCCACCAGCGTCGTCCGTTCCTCCCGCAGCAGACCGAGCGCGTTCGGCGGCGCGGCCGACTCGGTGACGGCGCCGGCACGCCCAGGCCGCAGGATCGCGTCCGCGTGCCGTACCAGTTCCTCGTAGGCGGCGACGACACGCAGCAGGGCCAGCGAGGCTTCCTCTGCCTCGTCCGCTCCGAGTTGTCCGAAGGCGAAGTCCCGCAGCAGGTCGTGGTAGCGATGGCGGCCGGGAGCCGTGCCGGGCCGCAGCAGGTGCAGTTCCCTCAGCTCGCTCAGTGACCGGGCCGCCCGGTCCTCCGTCGTCCCGAGCGCCGCCGCCGCGGCGAACGCGCCGAACTCCGCCGTCCCCAGGGTGGACAGAGTACGGAAACAGCGGGCGTCCGCCGCACCGTCCGCACCCGCCCTCAGCCGCTCGTACACCACACGGAACCCGGCGGTCACCGACGTACAGCCCGCCGCCAGCTCCGCCAGACGGGGCCCGCGACGGGTCAACCGGTTAGCCAGCAAAGGCAGTTCACCGGCCCCATGGTCGGCGACTCGCGCTCCCAGCAGCCGCAGCGCCAGAGGATGCCCGGCACAGGCGCGCACGACCGCCTCCGCGGCCATCGGCTCCGCGTCCACCCCCGCCTCACCCGCCACCCGCCGGAACAGCTCGCGCGACCTCAGGTCGTCCAGCTCCTCCAGCAGGACGGAGGCCCTGCCCGGCAGGTCGCTGAGCCGTGCGCGGCTGGTGACCAGCACGGCCGACTGGGAGGAACCGGGCATCAGATGCCGGATCTGCTCGGCGTCGAAGGCGTCGTCCAGCAGCACGAGCAGGGAGCGCTCCGCCGACAGCGTCCGGAAGCGTGCCGCTCTGCGCTCCAGCCCGTCGGGGACACCGCGCGCCGGGACCCCCAGATCCTCGAGGAACCGGCCCAGCACCTCGGCGGGATCCGTCGGCAGGTCCGCTCCGCCGCCGAGTTCGGCGTAGAGCTGGCCGTCCGGGAAGCGCTCCTTCACCAGGTGCGCGGCATGAACCGCCAGCGTCGTCTTGCCCACCCCGGGCGCACCGGTGACCACCACGCAGGGCCCCGGCGAGGTCGGTGTCCAGCGCGGCTCCAGCAGCGCCGTCACCTCGCCGAGCTCGGGCTCCCGTCCGATGAAGTCCGGTATGTCCCGCGGGAGTTCGGCGGGCACCTCCACGGCTCCGGCGGGACGCGACCTGCTGAGGGTCGGATCCGACCACAGCATGCGGCTGTGCGTCTGGGTGAGTTCCGGGCCCGGTTCCAGTCCGAGGTCGCGCACCAGGACCTTGCGCGCGTCACGGAACGTGGCCAGCGCCTCGGGTACCCGCCCGCTGCGGTACAGGGCGAGCATCAGCAATGTCCTCAGCCGCTCATGGTGCGGAAAGTCGCGCACCAGCTCCCCAAGGATCTCGGCGGCCTCCGCCTGCTCGTCCAGCTCCAGCAGCACCTCGGCGTGCTCGACGGCTGCGGCCAGCCGCAGCTCCCCCAGTCTGCCGCGCTCGGCCCGCGCATAGTCCCCGGGTATGCCGGCCAGGGCCTCGCCGCCCTGCCACTGCGCCAGGGCGTGCTCGTAGGCCGCCCGGCTGCTGGGAATCCGCCGCCCGCGCCGTGCCCGCCGTGCCTCGGCGAGCGCGTCCTCGAACCGCCACAGGTCCAGCTCGTCCCGCTCGAGTCGCAACCCGTACGCCGTGCCGCTGCTGATCAGGAGCCGGGGTGCCGTACGCCGGATCCGGTCGGGTTCCAGCACCCGGCGCAGCCGGGCCGCGTAGGTGGCCACCAGCCCGTCCACCGCGTGCGGCGGATCCACGCCCCACAACGCGTCGACCAGCTCCGCCCGGCCGACCAGTTCCCCGCCCTGCAGCAACAGCACCGCCAGCAGCGCGAGCTGCTTGGGCGCCCGGATAGGCAGCGCCTCGCCCTCGCGCACCACCCGCACCGGCCCCAGTACCTCGTACGCGATCCCTCCGGGAGTCCGCGACCGAGGCCTGTCGGACGAGTTCGGTCGCCCCATGCGTCCCTCCCCTGGCGGTGTGCCACCGCCGCCCACTGTGCTGCCGTTCGCACGGCAAGGTACGACGCCGACCACGGGGTGCGGCCGTCTGTGTCCGGCCTGTGGAACGAATGGACTGCGAATGTACTCACGTCGGGCGCAGCCATCCGGCCCGACCGCGGGCCCGGATGGACGCAGATGCCTCCCACCCGGTGCCCGCCGGACGCCGACGCCTGTCCGGAGCCGAGCACCCGCCCAGCGCCGATGCGGTTCCGGTGGTCCCGGTTGTCCCGGCCCCTGACGGCTGACGGCTGACGGCTGACGGCTGACGGCTGACGGCTGACGGCATCATCGGCCCGAACACACCGGGTCGTCGTCCGCGGGCGGGGCGGAGGCAGTCGACCCTCACGGGCCAGCACCCGGCCGATCCCGGCCGTACGGCTGCCTGAACACAGCCTCGTCGGTGATCAGTAGAGGGCCTTGTAGATTCCCCACCCGGTGCCGATCCGCGTGCGGTTGGTGAAGCCGCCCTTTCCGTTGCCCGACCAGCGGTACAGGTTGCCCGCGCTGTCGCGGGTGAGGAGGTCGTTGCGCCCGTCCTGGGTCAGGTCGCCGACGCCCACCAGGGCGTTGTAGCCGTTGAAACCCGAGGCGATCTTCACGCGTCCCCCGAAACCTCCCCCGCCGTTGCCGTACCAGCGGTAGAGGTTTCCGTACCTGTCCCGGCCCAGCAGGTCTGCGACCATGTCGCCGTTCAGGTCGCCCACGCCGGCCAAGGCGGTGTATCCGGCCAGCCCTGTGGAGATGCGCACCCTGGCCTTGTACCCGCCCCTGCCGGTGCCCGCGTACAGCCACAGCACGCCGTCGCGGTCACGGGCCACCAGATCGGAGTGTCCGTCCCGGTTGAGGTCTCCCGGCGAGGTCAGCGCGTTGTAGATGCCCCAGCCGGTGCCGATGCGCGTCGACTTGTTGATCCCGGGGTTGAAGTACACCTGGCCGATGCCCCAGTACGCGCGCAGTTCACCGGCGGCGCTGCGCACCAGCATGTCCGCGTTTCCGTCACTGTTCAGGTCGCCCGCGGCCACCAGGACGGAGGTGGTGGGCCAGTTCGCGGTGTAGCTGCGGTTGTAGAAGCGTCCCTGGGGGTGTCCTTCCCATGAGTCGGTCCTGCCGTCCTTGTGGACCGCCACGAGGTCGGGGAAGCCGTCGCAGTCGTAGACGTGCGTCGGCAGGCCTCCGCACAGGACCCCCAGCGTGCCGCTGCCCAGCCGCACCGGCACGGTGCCGCCACCGTAGGTGACGGTCAGCTGCCATGTGTACACACCGCTCGGAGCCGACGCGCCGCTGGACTCCCTGCCGTCCCACCGGGCTTTGATGCTGTCGTGGCCTCGTTCGGCTCCGCCCTTCATCAGGGCGACCCGGCGTCCGGTGGCGCGATGGGTGACGGCCAGCTCCCAGGAGTCCACAGGACGGCTCGGGAGGAAGGAGGCGGTCCAGATGCCGTAGATCCCCGAGGGGGCGCGAGGGGCGACGTTCTCGGAGGCACCCGAGGCGCCGATGACCGGGGCGGAGTCCGGTACACCGTCCGCGATCACGTGCACATGGCGGTCGGCGTCCACGTAGGCGATGTGGCCGCTGTACTTGTCCACCGTCCACGTGATCCTGCGGTCGTCCGCGAGCGGGCCGGCGGGCAGGGCCGCGACGACGCGTTCGGCGAGGGCGCCGCCGGAGTGGAAGTCCGTCAGCCTCAGCTCGCCCGCCCCCTGGTCGTGCCGGACGACGTAGCCGTCGCCCAGCATGGCCGGGCCCGACGGCAGCGCGATGGCGCGGTTGTTCATCAGGTCGTACACGCCGGCCGGCTCGCCCTGGCCGCAGGACCAGTACAGCCATCGGGCCGTGGCCTGCAGGTCGGTGGGCACGCAGGCGACTCCTGTGCGCACGGTGCGCGCCGGTGTGCCGGGAGTGGCGGCGTTCAGGTGGAGGGTCTCCGCGGTCAGCGTGCCCGGGCTGGCGGCGGATGCGCTCCACAGCGTGAAGTACCACAGCGCCGCAGCCTGGACGGGGCGACTGCGGACCACCTTGTGGTATCCGGGACTGATCACATACTGGGTGCGCGGGGATCCGCCGTCCACCACCACGTACGGCGAGGAGGCGTCCCTGACCGCACCGCCGCTGCCGGGCAGTTCCATCACGATGTGCGAGGTGTAGGCGTCCTCCCGGGTCTCCAGATACGTCCGGCCGTTCGCCGTGGACAGGAACGACAGTCCGTACCCGTTGCCCTCCACGATCCGGACACAGTCCACCGCGGTCGCGCAGCGCACGAGGGAGGCGGGAAGCCCCGCGGGTGCCGGCTCGGCCGGCCCGGCGACGGGGACGGGGCCGGTGCCGACATCCTGCTGGTGGACGGCGTACATGCCGTCCGCGCCGGCGACCCGGTTGAGCGTGCCGCGGTAGAGGGCGACGCCCAGCACATCGGCGGGCATCGGAGGCAGCGGCTGGACCGCTCGGTGCGTCAGCGCCCCGTCGGACGCCGTGCTGAAACGGTGCACGGCCCAGTCGCGTGCGCCGGAGCCGCCGACGAAGACCGCGCTCCCGTCCGCCGCCCACAGGCTGGTGCCGGTGATGTGGTCGAGGACGGGGACCGGGTCGCCGCCGTCGAGCGGTTGCGCTGCCAGCGGTCTGCCGAGCCTGAGTCCGGACGTGGCCTCGGGACTCGTGGTGAGGACCGTGCCGCCGAGGAGCGCGACGGGTACCGCGCCTGAGGGAAGCGGGACCTCACGGCCCTGCGAGGCCATGTCATCGCGCGGCGCCCAGCGCAGCGGGCCGGTGCTCTGCCTCCACCAGGCGATGCGGTCCGCGGTGAGGAAGACGGTCAGTCCTGAGCCGCTCAGTGTCTCGGGAAGCGGGGTGATCATCGCGGTGGCGGCGTCCAGCAGGCCGTAGCGGACCGTGCTGCCCAGCGAGTAGGAGACCACGGCGACGTGCTCGTCGGTGCCTTTGGGCTGCACGACGAGACTGCCCGGCTGGGCTCCCTCGGGCAGGCCGGTGACGCGCAGCGGCTCCGTCGCCTCGAGCCCGGTGTCCAGAAGCATGGCCGCGGCCGGCGCGATGCCGGACTTCGTGACCGCGAGTATCTTGCCGCCGAAAGCGGCCCGGAAGCCGTATCCGTAGGGCAGCTGGACCTCCCGGCGTTCACCGGTGTGCGGGTCGAGCAGCGTGTACCGGCCGGCGCCCTCGAGCGGGCTCGGCCAGAGGGCCAGCAGATCACCCCCGGCGCCCACCGGGCGCACCATCGTGCCGGACGGCACGAGATCAAGGCCCGGCACAGCCTTCGAAGTCCCCGACACGTAGTCGGTCCAGGTGTAGCCGGTCAGTCCTTCCTGCTCGTGCAGAAAGCCGGTGGTGCCCGCGGCCAACGGGGTGTCCCTGCGGGGCGTGACCCGGTCCGCGGGCGGGACCACGATCTCCTGGGACAAGCCCGTGGCCGACGCCTCCTGGGCCGACACGGGCTGCGCCCCGACGCCGAGCGGTACGGCCGTGCCGACGACCGCCAGAGCCGTCACGCCCACCCGCGCGGTGAGGCCCTCGCGGCGCCTGCGGCCGCCTCTGCGCTGTGCACCATTTGACGTGCCCATGGATCCCCCTGTGCCCCTTGCGGAAGTCGCGCCGTAGCGCCGCTCGATGGCGGGAGGTGCCGTTGCCCTGTGTTTCACGGACACCGCGGGTGGTTCTCCTCGGACCGCCTTCTCGGAAGAAGTTAACCGATCAAGAACTTGTGTCCCCTTCCAGCGGGATAACGATCATGCAACCCATCGTGGATTCCGTGGACACGCGCCCACGGCGAGTCGTGCCTGTGGCCTTCGACCGTGCGCCCTGGACCCCCGCTGGCCCCATCGGTGCCGCTGGGAGGAACCCCGCTGGTCCCCATCGCTGCCGCTGGGACGACCCCGGGTCCGGTGTGGACCGGTTCTGCCGCGGCCCCGCCTGTTCCGTGACACACGTCCACCCTGCGTATCCCGTTGAGGGCGTGCCGGTGCGAGGGCTCGGCGAAGGCAAGCGATTGAGGGGGCGCAGGGCAGCCGTTTACTCGTACCGGTACTTCAGCGAATCCGCCTCCGCCTGCTCGATGTCGGCGATCGTCAACTCCGGCATCCGCAGCTGAGCCAGCGTCACCTCGGCCGAGGACGGCTGGGCATCCGTCGGCAGCCACTGCTCCGGCTTCCACGCGCCGCTGCGCAGAAGCGACTTGGGACAGTGCGGGTAGACCTCCTCGATGCCGACCACCAGCGCACTGGCCGGCGGCTTGCCGACGGCGGTCAGCTGTGACAGCAGCTCCGGGCGGGTGGAGACGCAGGCCCGGCCGTTCACCCTCAGCGTCGTGGTGCGCCCCGGGATGACGAACAGCAGCCCGGCCCGTCCGGTGGCGATGACGTTCTGCAAGGTGTCCAGACGCTTGTTGCCGGTCGCGTCCGGTACCGCCACCGTCCGTGAGTCCAGGACGGCGACGAACCCGGCAGGGCCGCCGCGCGGGGAGACGTCACAGTTGCCCTCGGAGTCCGCGCTGGCCACGAAGACCAGCGATGAGCAGCCGATCAACCTGCGGGTCTGGTCGGTGAGTTCGGTCATCTGCTTGCGTACGGCCGCGTCGCCGGGGAGCTCGTAGACCCGGCGCAGCGCCTGCTGGTCGGTCACGGCGTCGAGACGGAGCACGTCGAAGGCACTGCCGGTATGGGTAGTCGTCATGCCCCCGACATTAGTGGGCCGACTTACCATTGTTCTTGGTCTCCAGGTGCCGTGCGGTGAGTCCGCCACCAGGAACGACGCACCCCTCATCTGCAAGGCCACCTGCTTGATCATGGTGCGGTGCTCAGCCGGCGAGAATGCCGCCCGTGACGTTCCCTGGCCCGGAGGCACCGGTCTCGTGGGCTTGCCGAAATCGCCGTGCCCCTGTGCGAGAAGGGACAGGACCAGCCCGTGGGCGTCTATGTGTCGGTCAGAGGATGGCTGGAGTGCGACGACAAGCAGCTCGCCGCCATCCAGCAGATCATCTCGTCTCACGAGGATGAGCACTACTCCCACGGATGGGGCGCACCTCGTCAGCACATCAACTGGACGCACTACGTCTTCTACGGCGCCGACATCCGGCAGTCGGCCGTGGACTGGCTTGTCGGCCAGATCAGAGAGATCGCGCGGATCCCGGCGGACGCCGACGGGGACCGCGTCAGGGGGTTGTTCCTCGCCAGCCACGAGATCGAGGGGACCGCCGAATGGCAGGTCCGCGAGGGGCGACTCGTCATCTTGCCGGGCGACGTCAGACACCGGTACCTCGACGATTAGCCCGGCCTCCGCGGAGGGTTCCGGTACCCTGCTCCGCCGCTGGCGGTCCCTCACGGCAAGGGCCTCCGCTCGGCGGCGGTCGCGTCGGCTCCGCCGCGTGAGGGGCCTCCGGACTGTTCCCGGGCCTCCCCCAGCCGCCCCGTCGCCCGATGCCGTGAACCCTCGACCGGACGTTCCCCTCGGGCAGTTCTGCTGTTCACAGCCCTCGACGGCGGCCGAGCACGGACGATGGGCGGGTCATGACGGCGCGTTCACTTCTCTGGCCAATCCCTGGATGCCGCCGCCCCCCGGGCGGCACGGCCGCGACAGGCGTGAGGTCTGCCGCCTCGTTCACGGTGGGGGCGACAGCGCTGGCAGCCGTCGGTCATCACGTCGCCTTCGGCGGCGCGGCTTCGGCAGTCGGCGTCGCCGAAGTGGCGGCCGTCCTGTTCGTGGGTGGTCTGCTGCGTTCGTCCGGGTCCCGGCCTCTGGCGTGCGATCTCACCACCATGGCCTTCGCGCAGGTGTTTGCCTGTGGCTGGTTCGCGTTGCCGAGCGCGGGGGCGGGCGGCACGGAGGCCGGCTTCCACAACGGGCCGGGCAGCGCCGTGTACGCCGGGGCGGCACTGGTCACGGTGTGGGCTCTGCGTACCGCCGAATCGCCGCGGACCCCGCTTCCCGGCCGGGTGCAGGAAGTGCTGTGCGTCGTGGCGCACTGCCTTCGCGCCCTGACCTGCGCCCACGCGTTCCGGCCCGCTTCAGCGGACTCGGGCCGCTGCACCGTGCCGCCCGACGACGACGAGCACGCCGTCGTCAAACTCCTGCCGGCCGCACCGGTCGGACGCCGGGGCCCTCCCCGGCGCGCAGCCGATCCACCTTCCCGGACGCCTCGCGCAGTGCTGAACTGCACCGCGGCGTCCTCAGAGCGACCACGCGCGGCCAGGAGTTTTCATGACCACCCGTATCCATGTTGTCCACCCCCGTGAGATGACCTCAGCCGATCTCGGCCTCTGGCGCGAGCTTCAGAGCGCACCGCCCGGCGCGGCCACTACCAACCCCTTCATGAGCGCCCCGTTCACCCAGGCGGTCGGCCGTGTGCGCCCCGACACGCAGGTGGCGATCGTTCATCAGGACGGCGAACCCGTCGGCTACTTCCCCTTCCAGCGAGGGCGCTGGGGTCACGGTGGCGCGGTCGGCCTGGGCGTCTCCGACTGCCAGGGGGCCGTCGTGCGCCCGGAGGCGCGTCTGGACCCACAACACCTCATGCGCGCCTGCTCGCTGAGCGCGTGGGAGTTCAACCATCTGGAGAGCGGCCAGGAGCTGTTTCTCCCTTACACGACGGGCAGGTTCGCCTCACCGGTCATCGATCTCACGTCCGGATTCGGGCAGTACGAGGCCCATCTGCGCGCCCGCTCACGTGGCTTTCTGAAGGCGGCGCGGGCCCAGGAGCGGCGTATGGACCGGCGTCTGGGCCCGGTGCGCTTCGTGTACGAGGAGCGGGATCCGACGGTTCTGGACACCCTGATCGCGTGGAAGTCCGCGCACTACCGCCGCACGGGCCGCCGCGACCCGTTCACGCGGCCGTGGATCACGGAACTCGTGCGCCAGCTGTCCGCCATGGCCCATCCCGAGTGCTCTGGCGTTCTGTCGGTGCTCTACGCGGGTGAGCGGCCCGTGGCGGCGCACTTCGGGCTGCGCTCCCGTACGGTCTTCTCGTGCTGGTTCCCTTCCTACGACCGGGCCCTGGCCGCCTACTCGCCGGGCCGGGTCCTCTATCTGCGCATGATCGAAGCCTCCGCCGCGTCGGGCATCCGGCTGTTCGACTTCGGCAGGGGTGACGCCGCCTACAAGAACGCCTTCAAGACGGCGGACCTGTCCGTCCATGAGGGAGTGGTGCGCACGCCCGGTCCGGGTGCCGCGCTGCACTGGTTGCGTCGCGAACCGGTCCGCGCCGCACACCGTCTGGTGCGCAGCCAGCCGGCCCTGAAGGGCGCGGCGGTGCGTACTCTCGCCGCGGTCGGGTCGCTCCGCAGGCACTGACTTCGGGGCTGGGTCGCGGCGACGGTCGACGGTCACGGCACCGCCGTCGGCAGCCCTGCCCGCCTGCTCCACGACCCCGCGCACCCGGCCGACGTCCTGGCAGCCGCGCTGGAGGAGCGGGGCCGCCACCGGGGACATCGCCGCCTGGATCGCGGCCGGTGACCCCGGTCTCGCGGACCCGCCGGGTGTCCTCGACCCTCGACCCCTATGCCTTCACCCCCTCCTGCCGCGTCCGCGCCGAACTGCCCGACGGATGGATCACCCGGTCCGACCGACCGTCACGCCCCCTTTCCGAAGACGAGGACCTCGGTGGAGGCGAAGCCCATGCGGGCCGGGAAGCTGGCCTCCAGGGCGCAGCCGAGGGTCGCGAAGAGGTCCACGCATGCCTGGCGCGGCATGGCGGCGGGGTAGGAGTCGTGTCCGGCACCGCCCTTGGTCGCCCAGGCACGCATCGTGGCCGGGTCCAGGCAGGTCTCCGTCATCACGTCGAAGACGATCCGACCGCCGGGGCGCGTGACGCGCGCCATCTCGAGGAAGTAGCGGGAGGCGCTGAGGAACGTCACGGTGTTGAAGACCTTGTGGGCCTGCACGAGGTCGACGCTCCCGTCGGGCGTCGGAGCGAGACTGCATCCGGCGGTCGGCTGGGCCACGACCTCGAACGTGTCCACGAGGTAGTCCACCCAGGGCGCCGCCGTCTCGTAGATCTCGTAGCGGCCCGGTGAGCACTCCTTCAGTGTCTTCTCCAGGTACCGGCCGGACCCGGGGCCGATCTCCAGCACCGTGCTCGGCGCGGCGGCGAAGACACCGAGACCGCGCAGTTCGTCGATCGTCGCCTGGGTGGCGCCCGGCGTACCGTTCATGACCTCGTCGATGTAGTCACCGACCGACAGTCCGGATGACCGGGCTGCCCGCATGGTCGCCTCGAAGGGGAGGAAGTCGTCCACCCCGCCTCGGGCGTTGGTACTGCGCACTATGTCGAATCCGGCACGTCCCAAGAGCTTCTTGAGGCCCGACCGTACTGCGGCCGTCCCCTTCGCCGCTGCGCTCATACGACTTGACCTCCCAGGTCGTTTCCACTCTCGGCGCCCCGGACGAGGGGAACTTCGAATGCAGATATCGGGCGGGACGGCGAATGCGGTTCCGCGTGCTGATGTGGTGTGGATATGGCCGGTACGGCAGGCACAGCGGACACTCCCCGTGTGGGTGAGGGCACGCCGGAGTCAAGGGCGTGCTCGAGGGCATGGTGTGGTCGAGTGATGTGGTGCTACGGAGCGCAGGGCTGCACGCGATGGAGCAGACCCACGAGCCCGTGTGGTCGCGGCGGTGCGACGGCCGGGCGGAATGCGCCGTGCAGCATCTGCAGGAGTGCGTCCGTGCGGCGTAGGAGGAACCGGAACACGTAGGGCGGGTACGTCCACCAGCGCAGCCTGCTGCCAGTCACCGCGTACGCCAGGCGGGACGGCAGATGGCTTGTGCTGCCGAGGAGGAGGACCAGAGCCAGTCCGGCGAGAAGGTTCAACGCGGCCATGGCCAGGGGCTGGTGATGCACGGCGGCCGGGAGCCGCAGATGCCCGTCCGGTCGGGCCATGAGGACGTCCGCCCTCGTCAGTGCCGGCCAATTGGGCAGAAGCACTGGCACCGCGGTGAGGGCGAGACCGACCGCACGGGGTGATCCGGAGCGTACGGCCGGGTAGGCGGACGCAGCCAGAACCACTGCCGCGATCCCCAGCACCGGCCGGGAAACGGTGGAGTCCGTCGTCGCGTGGTGCAGCCCTGCGACGAGCGCGGAACTGACCAGGACAACGACGACCGCCCGGACTGGCACCCCTCGCGGAGAGGGACGCTGAGCCGAGCGGTGACGGTCAAATGCACGGAAGCGCGGCATAACCCGACCATCATTACCGAAGCGCACTCGACCTTGAGTGCGAATACCGCATTCCGGATAGAGAGGGGCGCGGTCAGGTGCTCGGCTCGCAGCGCCAGGGCAGTTGGGACGGCGACGCACGCCAGCAAGGCCGCACCCGGCAGTCACCTCCAGCGGGCTCAACTCGAAGGCGCCGAGGCTCGGCCGGCCTTCGGCCCGCCTCTGCATGCGGCTGCCGCGCGGCAGGTGGGCTGCGCCCAGAGGATGCCGCTGCCTCACGGTCAGTCCCGGCGACAAAGACGCTGCCGAGAAGGTGGAGCGTCTGGCAGACCCTCGCGGCCTGACCGGCCCCCGAACGTCTGCGATCACGCCGAGAGGAACGGCTCCGTCAGGTGCGGTGTCGCCAGGTGCAACGTGGTGGCGGCTTCGCGGGCGAGCATGCGCTCCCTGGAGTGCCTGGCAGCCTCGGCGTCGGCCTCGTGCGCGTAGGCGAGCTCGGGGTGGAGCAGCTGGAGCGCGTGCACGAGTAGGTCGCCGGTGACGAGCGCCGTCTCGCGCCCGTCGGCGATCAGTACGCTCTGATGTCCGGGCGTGTGACCGGGCGTGGCGACCGCGCGCCCGGTGCGCAGCGCTGTGTCCCCGTCGAGGAGCCGGAGCCGGCCGACGGCCGCGAGCGGGTCGGTGAGGGTTTCGCGGAGCTGCGGGTTGAGCGAGTCGAGGGCGTCCAACTCGGCTCGCTGGAGCAGGTATTCGGCGTTCGGGAAATAGGGGCGGCGGCCGGTCGATGCATTGCCCTCCACCGCGTCGCCCGTCGACGGGACGGCCGCCTCGGACACCACGGCCCATCCGACGTGATCGGTGTGCAGGTGTGTGAGCACCACGGTGTCGACGTCGGCAGGGTCGATGCCCGCGGCGGCGAGCGACTCAGGGAGCACACCGGGCACGGGCGCCCACGAGCCGGCCGGGCTGTCCGCCGGACCGATCCCCGCGTCCACGACGGTCAGGCCCTTGTCGCCGCGGATCGCGTACGCGCGGAACTGGAGCCGCCAGCGGCCCTCGGCGTCGACCGCGCCCGGGTCGAAGCGGTCGGCCTCGGCCCACTGGGCGTCCGTGGCCTCGGGGAAGGCCTCGGCGCGCGGGGAGAAGAACGGGCCCTCGGCGTCGGCGAGGGCGATGATCTCGGTCGAGCCGATCCTGAGGCGGGGAACGCTGAGGGACATGACGGCGATCCTGCCATGCCCTCCACACGGGTTGTGGCTCACCCCCGTGCCATGGCGATCTCATCACGGGCGAGGTGATCCCCCAGGCGAACAGCGGTCAGTGCAGAGGTCGTTGGCGTCATGGCGCTGCCGGGTAGGACCGGCAAAGCCGTCCGGCGGCCTCCGTTCGCCCCGCGAGTGGGTGGTCGGCCGCTCACCTCTCCCGCGCGGCCTCAACGGTGAGCGGGTGCCCGGCAAGCGCCGCAGCCGCGAGCTTCCGCACGTCCACACGGTCGCCGTCGAAGAACTCCGGCAGCACCACCGCTGCCGTCGCATCGGTCTCCGAGCCGCCGTCGGCACGCAGTATCCGCGTCCGCTCGGACTCCGGTCCGACACCCAGATGGACCAGAGGATCGCGAACCTCGAGTTGCAGCCACGCGCCTACGGAACAGGGGCCCTCGACCGACAGGAGACCGGCCTCGTACAGGTCGGTGACCAGAAGGTCCTCAACTCGCAGTGCACCGGCGATGAAGAGGACGCACTCGCTCACGCACAGCAGGTTCCGCGCCGCGACGGAACCAGTGACACACAGGGTCGGATAGTACCCCTCGTTGTAAAAGTGCAGCGCGCCCTCGACGGTCAGGTTGCCGTCGATCACATGGACCACTTCCACGTCCTCGCGCGCGCTGACGTCGTCGATACCGCAGCCGACGGCCACACCACCGGCCACAACCAGGTCGCCGGAATGAACGAAGACGTGCGTCGGCTCCTCGCCGAACAAGGCGTCCAACTCGAGGTCCGGGCCCACGAGGAACGGATAGCGCTGCGCGGCCTCCTCCCACGGGACGGTCTCCCAGGTGGTCGTCAGTTGGCCGAACAGCATCGTTCTCCCCAGGACTCACGGTGGGCGGGGGAATCATACTGACCAGGGAGGGTTCCGGTTCCGTGGCGTGGGCGGGACCGAATCCGAGGCACGTCCCACTGCTCCTGCGAATGGTTGGGCCGGTAGGTCCGTCAGCTCAATACCGCTTCTCCTGCACCAAGTTGGAGATCAACGACAAGACCGGGCACGCCGCCTCGAACCACTAGCATCCAACAATGCGCACATCCCCAACGCTGCTGCGGGCCCTTCGCCCTCAAGTCCAAGAGCGCCTCTACGACTTCTACGACGAGATGCGCGACGCCGACGACCTCGTCTGGGACCGGGCCCTGGGCGCGTGGATCGGGACCTCGCACGCGGTGGTCAGCACCGCGGCAGCTGATCCGAGGCTCTCCTCCGTGCGCTACCCCGACATCTCGGCCGTCTCCGAGGAACTGCGGCCGCTGGCCGAAGTACTGAGCCGCCAGATGCTCTACAGCGACGCCCCCGAACACCTCCGGCTGCGGGGCCTGTTCAGCAAGGCCTTCACGCCCAGGGCGGTGGCGACGCTGCGCGCCCGGATCGCCGAAGCCGTCGACCGCGTCATCGCCAAGGCCGCGCCGACCGGCCGGATGGACATCGTCGCGGACCTCGCCCGCCCACTGCCCTTCACCGTCATCTGCGACCTCCTCGACATACCGCAGGCGGACCGCCCAGCGCTCGCCGTCTGGTCCGAGCCGATCGCCGAGGCCATCGGCAACTCACGGCTCGACGCCGACGGCAGTCGCGCCGCCTCGGAGAGCATGGCCCACACGCTCGCCTTCCTCCGTGAACTCCTGACCCGCGACGACACCCCGCCGGCCCCCGGCACCCTGCGCGCGCTGATGACCGCCCAGGCACAGGAGACCGACCGGGACGCCGACGATCTCCTCGCCAACTGCGCCCTGCTGCTGATCGCCGGCCACGAGACCACCACCCACTTCATCGGCAACGCCGCACTCGCCCTGCTCAGCCACCCGGACGCGGCCGACCAACTACGGCGCCGACCGGAGCTGATGCCGGCTGCGGTCGAGGAACTCCTGCGCTACGACACCCCGGTACAGCTGATGCTGCGGCGGGCGCGCCACGACCTCGACCTGGCGGGCCGCGCCATCGCCGAAGGGCAGACCGTGCTCCTCGTGTGCGGCGCCGCCAACCGGGATCCGGCCGCCTATCCCGATCCTCACGTACTGGACTTCGAACGGCCCGGCGGCGGACGGCACATGGCGTTCGGGCACGGCCCCCACTTCTGTCTCGGTGCGGCGCTGGCCCGTCTGGAGGGCGAGATCGCCCTGGAGGCGCTCCTCACGCGGCTCCCCGGCCTGCGCCTGGACGGCACCGCGCCGCAGTGGCAGCGCAGCCTCAACTTCCGCGGGCTCACGCGTCTGGACGTCGCCTTCACGCCGGGTGCGGCCGGAGGCGGCGGCTCGGCTTCGGGCCCGGGATTCCGTGCAACCGGATGTCCGGAGGGCGGCGTCCCCTCCTGTGATCGATTCTGAAGCGGACCGCCGACCTGAGACCGACGTCGAGCGGCATCGTGGGCGGTACTTGGAGAGGGGCTACGCGTGAACCCAGGCCGACAGGTGGAGTTCCACGCTTCGTGCGGGCACTTGATCTCGGCTCCGGTCGACCGTGCCGGGCAGGCCGTCCGCTGCCCGTACTGCCACCAGGTGGCCACGGTCCCGCCGCCCGATGTTCCGTACGCCTCGCCCGTCCCTGTACCGGTCGGCGCCGCCGAGCCGGCCGCGCTGACCGCTCTCTACCTCGCCGCGCTGATCGGCGGGGTCGTGGGGGCCGGGCTCATCTACCTCGTCATGTTCGACGAGTTCTCGGAGTCCGAGCTCGTCACGATCACACCGCTGTGGTTCTTCCCGGTCGTCTTCGGCCTGTACGGTTTCGTCTCCCAGCGGCTGCTTCGCCGTATCGCCACGGGACGCGCGAGCTCCCTGAGCGAGGCCGCCCGCTTGACCATCGACATCGCCGGTCACTGGGCAGCCCTGGTGCTCTTCCCGTTCCTGGTACTGAAGTGGCGCAGTTCCCTGCTCGTGTCGCTGGCGGCGGCGGGCTTCTGGGCCGTTCTGCTGTGGCTCTTCTTCACTCTGCTCTTCCCGACCCTCTGAGCCGCGTCCTTCGGCGAGGCAAGGGCGCAACCGGCCCTCGGCGACGGGTGTTCCGAACAGGCACGTCAGTATGAACGACGGTTGACGTGCCTGGGGCGGCCGGATTGGACGTTCTCCCGTGCTGCGGGTCGGGGCCGGGTCCCGCCGCCGGACACGATGCGATCGACGACCAGCGCCGCCGAAGTGCTGCGTTCCGAGGGCTCGGCGCGCTCTGCCCCGCAGAGACAGTAGGCACTTGACCCGCGCCCCTGTGCCAGGGTGGGCTCCGCGTGCAAGCGGAGTGACGACGGACTGTGGGGGCGGAATGCAGGCGAGCAACGGACCGGGCGCAGGTCTCAGCCCGAGCGAGACAGCCGTGTTCCTGCTGGGCAAGATCCGCCAGGGCAACGACTACGCGCGCCTCAGGAAGCAGCGATTCCGTAGAAGTGCCTCGGTGATCAGAGTGGCGACGCTGGCCCTTTCCGCCGCGTCCACCGTCATCCTTGGCCTTCAGAACCTCAACACCTGGGCCGGCCTGGCCTTCGCACTGGTGGCACTGGGGACGCTGCTGGGCGCCGTCGAACCGTTCTTCAACTGGCGTTCCCGGTGGGTGTTGATGGAGGAGACGCAGTACCGATTCCAGCGCCTTGCCGACGACCTCGAATACCTGCTCGCGTCAACGGCAGTCGACGAGCTCACGCACGACCACCTGCGCGAGATATTCGATCGCTACCAGACGGTCTGGGACGACCTGAGTCGTGTGTGGCTTGAGCACCGCCGCGAACCGGCTCCGTCGGCGGGCGCGTAGCACGCGGCCGTCGAGCGGCTCCTGCAGACCGGCGACCATGCAGACGAGGCGGGTGGCCCGATCGTCGGCGCATCACGTCATTGTGGAGGAATGCGAAACTCGAACTCGGGACGGTCCCACGGCACGGCGGGCGGGTTCGCGAACACGGTCCCGGTCCGGAGCGCACCCACGCGGTGGTAGAAGTCCTCGGCGGGAGGGTGCGACACGACCTTGAGACTGTCGATCCCGGCGGCGCGGGCCTCGGACCGCATGTGCGCGACGAGCAGCCGTCCGATACCCCCCTTCTGTACGTCGTCGGCGACGAACAGAAGGTCGAGCTCCGGCGGAGTGAGGACGAGCGCGTAGAACCCGAGAAGGCGGCCTTCCTGCTCGTCGGCGTCGACGGCCACGAAAGTGCGGTGGGCCTCGATGTAATCAGGACCGATCCGGTAGCCCGCGACCGCGGATGCGTACTGGCCCTCGTAGGCGGCTGAGCCACGCACGAGCCGCGTGAGCCGTTTGGCATCCCGTGCGACGGCCCTCCGGATCGTGATCGGCCGGCTGATCGGGGCAGTGCGTGAACTCATGGCTAGATGATTTCGCACCCGTGCGTGGCTCCGCGCGGCGGGTCGGCTGATCACAGAGACGTTCCCGCACCTTCCCCAGAACCGCTGGGCCGACTCACACGGCCATGCAGGCCGGTGACCTGGACGCCACGATCGCCAGGCCGCGGCAGCAAGGCCTGGCGCTGAGGCGGCGCCGTTTCAGCAGGTCATCGCGCGTGTCGATGGGGGACGGCTCATGCTCTGAGCTCCCGACGGTCGGTGGTGTGGACGACGGTGAAGTCGCGGGCGTCGAAGCGGGCCACCTGTGTGCGGAGCCGGCTGGTCGACCATGGCCAGCTGAAGCTGTTGCGGCCGTTGGCGTCGAGGTAGTAGCTCCGGCATCCGCCGGTGTTGTAGACCGTGCCCGCGAGGGCGGCCTGCAGTTCGGTGTTGTAGGCGGCCTGCACGGCGCGGCGTACCTCGACCGACGCCCACCCTCCGGCGCGCGCCGAGCGAATCGCGCCGCAGACCAGGTCGAGCTGCGCTTCGAGGATGGTGAACGCGGAGCTGTGTCCGGTGCCCAGGCCGGGTCCGAGGAGCAGGAACGCGTTGGGGAATCCGGCGGTGACGGTGCCGAGGTACGCCTCGGGAGAGCCCCGCCAGTGGTCGGCGAGAGAACGTCCGGCTCCGTCGTGGATGAGGTTGGACAGGGGCATGTCGAGGATGTGGAAGCCCGTACCGAGGATGATCGCGTCCACTGCGGCGCTGCCGCCGTCGGCGCCGAGCACGGTGGTGCCGTCGATCTCGCGGACGGCGCAGGCGTGCACGTCCACATTCGGGCGGGTCAGGGCCGGGTAGTAGTGGTTGGAGAACAGGATGCGCTTGCAGCCGATGGTGTAGTCGGGGGTCAGCTTGCGGCGCAGTCCACGGTCCCGCACGGTGCCGCGCAGGTGTGCGCGTGCCACGGCCTGTACGCCGCGCATCAGCGAGGGCTTGCGGAATCCGCGGCCCAGTGTCTCCATGGCCCGGTACTCCAGCGCGGCGACGGCGGCGCGGGCGCCGGGTACGTGTCGCATCACCCACCGTTCGGCCGACGGTATGCGATGGTCCGGTTTGGGCAGCACCCACTGGGCGGTGCGCTGGAACAGGTGGAGCCGGTCGACCTGCGGGGCGATGGCCGGGACGAACTGCACGGCCGAGGCTCCGGTGCCGAGCACCGCGACCCGCTTGCCGCGCAGGTCGTAGTCGTGGTTCCAGCGCGCGGAGTGGAACACCTCGCCGGGAAACTCCTCGAGGCCCGGGACAGTGGGGACCAGCGGCTCGTTCCACGGCCCGGCACCGGCGATCAGGAACCGGGCGGTGAACTCGCCGGCGTCGGTGCTGATCCGCCACCGTGCCGCGCCGGGCTGCCAGTGCGCCTCGGTCATGCGCACCCCGAAGCGGGTGTGCTCGCGCAGCCGGTGCCGGTCGGCGACGCCTTTCACGTAGGCGAGGATCTCCGGTTGATGGGCGTACACCCTCGTCCAGTCCGGGTTCGGCGCGAACGAGTAGCTGTAGAGCCGGGAGGGCACATCGCACTGGCAGCCCGGATAGGTGTTGGCCCGCCAGGTGCCGCCGAAGTCGTCGGCGGCCTCGATGATCAGGAAGTCGCGGATCCCGGCCTCGCGCAGGCGGACCCCGGCGCCGACGCCGGAGATGCCGGCGCCGATGACGATGGCCTCGAAGTGGGTGCTCATTCTGCGGTGCTCCTGTCGATGGCTCGCCGGACACGGTCGGGCGCGGTGCGCAGGGAGACGGCGAGGGTGGCCGGGCGGCGGCCGATGTCCATGAAGTTGAAGCCCATGACGGCCAGGTCCTCGGCGCCGGGCTCGATCCGGACGACGCGGGTCCCCGCTGCCCGCAGCAGGTGTTCCTCCGCGTCCAGGGTCCGGGTCATCCAGCGCCTGGCGACGCGTTCGAGGCGGCTGAGCCCGGTGGCGGGGGCGCCTCCGGACGTCGCCATCGGGGCGACGATCACGACCTCGTCCAGGCCGAGCGGGGCGACGAGGTCGGCCGACGTAGGCGACACCGTCCCGCCGTCGAGGTAGGCGCGCCCGTCGATCCGTACGGGAGGGAACCAGCCCGGGATCGCCCACGACGCTGCGATCGCGCTGCCGATGTCGGCGGCCGGGGCGCCGGGCGAGCCGAACGCGACCCGTCCGCCGGAGCGCGTGTCGGTCGCCACCAGCCATGTACGTGACGAGGCGAGCCATGTGCGGCCGTCGGCCAGGGCGGCGCCGAAGGCCCGCAGCCACTGCGCGTCCCCACGGCCGCGCGGCAGGAGACCCAGCAGCCCCGACCCGAGTGAGACTCGGCCCCGCGCTGCCGCCGCCGTGAGTCCGGCGCCCGGCAGTCCCGGCCACGGAACCGGTGGCAGGGCGCCCGGGTGGGTGGCCACGTGCCGCAGGAGCAGCGGGTCCGCGTCGGACCGGCCCCGCAGTGCCGCGAGGAGGTCGGTGACCGACCGGCCCGACCCGAGCGCGGAGACGATCTCCGCTCCCGCCGAGGTCCCCACCAGCACCTCTGCCGTGCGGGCGTCCCAGTCGAGCTGTTCCTCGACCGCGGCCAGCGCCGCGACCGTCCACGCGAAGCCGAGGGTGCCGCCGCACCCGATGACCAGCCCGCGTCGTCGAGTCCCCGCCATAGATTCTCCCGGTATTGAGATTCCAAGGGAATCCGAAAGCTAGCGGTATCCTCCGGGGGTGGCAAGACTGACCCGGGCCGAAAGCCAGGCCCGCACCCGCGAACACGTCCTCGACACCGCGTACACGCTCTTCCTGAGCGACGGCTTCACGGCGACGTCGATGGAGCGTGTCGCCGAGGCGGCGGGCTACTCGAAGGGGGCGGTCTACTCCAACTTCGCCACCAAGAACGAGCTGTGCCTGGCCGTGCTCGACCGCATCGCCGGGGAACAGGTGACCCGGCTGGCCGCCGCGATGGGCGACGCGCCCCGTTTCGAGGACCGGATCGCGGGATTCGCCCGCTGGGCCGACGAGACCATCGGCGACAGCTCGTGGACCTCGCTGGAGGTCGAGTTCGCCACCGCCAACCGCCGCGACCAGCAGGTTTGCGAGCAGCTCGCCCAGCGTCGGCGCACCGTCACCGACACCCTCGCGGACCTGATCCGGGCACAGGCCGACGAACTCGGCATCACGCCCGCCCTGCCCGCCGAGACCGCCGCCCTGACCCTGCTCAGCCTAGGCATCGGGCTCGGCGTCCAGCGCGCCTTCGACACGACCGTCCCGGTGCAGCCCATCGTCGACCTGCTGCGCAGCGTCATGGGCGGGCGCTCCTGAGGGCCGATGGCGGCGGCTCACCCCTGGGTCCGCCGACGGGAGCGCTCCCCCTTCGAACCCAATGCCCCTTTTGGAGCTCAAGGCCCCGACTGATCTCAAACGCCCCAGTGTGATCTGAGTGATATCCCTTGATGCCTGTTTGTGCGTAGCCTGACCGACTGTTCTCGCACTCAGTGCCGTGACATCGCGTGCACGTCACGTCGATCGTTCAGGAGCCCCATGCGCCCTCCGATACCCGCCCTCCTCCGTACCGCCTCCCGCCCGCCCGTCGCCTTGGCGGGCGGCGCGCTGGCCGTCGGCGTCGGCGGTCTGTACCTGACAGGGCTGCTGCTCACCGGCGGCGAGATCCAGTCGGGGACGACGGTGGACGGAGTGGACGTCGGAGGCCTGACCCGTGAGGAAGCGGCCCGGAAGCTGGAACGGCATCTGGGGCAGGCCGGCCCGCGGGAGCTGGCGGTGAAGGTCGGCGACCGCACGGGCTCGCTCGACACGCGGCAGGCGGGGCTCGGCTTCGACATCGGGGAGACCCTCGACCGGGCGGTGTCCACCCATGCGGATCCGATCGGCGTGATCGGGGGACTGTTCAGCTCGGGCGGGGAGATCGAACCGGTCGTGCAGGTGGACGAGGGCAAGGCCCGTGCCGCCCTCGGAAGGCTGGCGAAGTCGCTCGACGAGAAGGTCCGCGACGGCGCCGTCTCCTTCGACGACGGCCACGTCGAGCAGGTCGCCCCGCACCGCGGGTACGCCCTGGACGTGGACGCCGCGGTCGGCACCGTACGCGACGCCTTCCTGCGCGGCCCGGCGGACCAGGTCACGACGCTGCCCGCGCGGAAGACCGAGCCTAAGGTCACCGCCGAGGAGGTGCGGCGGGCGGTGCGCGAGTTCGCGCAGCCGGCGATGTCGGCGCCGGTCACCCTCATCGCGGACAGCGAACGGTTCACCCTCACCCCGGCCGTGCTCAGCGAGCACCTGACCATGCGGCCGGACGACACCGGCAGGCTCACACCACGGCTCGACACCAAGGGGCTGCGGGCCGCGCCCGCGGTGACCGACGCCCTGAACGGTCTCCCCGCCACACCCCGCGACGCGCAGCTGGCACTCGAGGGCGACAAGGTCGTCGTGGCCGCCGACGCCACGCCCGCCGTGGAGGTCACCGACAAGGCCCTCGGCAAGGCCGTCCTGCCCCTGCTCACCAAGTCGGACTCCGCCCGCACCGGCGAGGTGACCACGCGGCGGATCCAGCCGGAGCTGACCCGCGCGAACGCGGCCCAGCTGGGCCTCAGGGAGAAGGTGTCCAGCTTCACGGTCAACTTCGAACCGGCCCCCTACCGGACGAAGAACATCGGCCGGGCCGTGGAGCTCATCAACGGCTCCCTCGTCAGGCCGAACGAGACCTGGAGCTTCAACCGCACCGTCGGCGAACGCACCGAGGCCAACGGCTTCGTCGACGGCATCATGATCTACGACGACAAGTTCGCCAAGGCACCCGGCGGCGGCGTCTCCGCCGTGGCCACCACCGTCTTCAACGCCATGTTCTTCGCGGGCGTCAAACCGGTCGAGCACGGCGCCCACTCCTTCTACATCGAGCGCTACCCCGAAGGCCGTGAGGCCACGGTCGCCTGGGGCAGCCTCGACCTGAGGTTCACCAACGACTCCGGCAACGCCCTGTACATCCAGGCCGAGTCCACCGACACCTCGGTGACCGTCACCTTCCTCGGCACGAAGAAGTACGACGAGATCACCTCGGTCAAGGGACCGCGCAGCCAGGTGCGGGAGCCGTCGACGAAGGTGAGCACCGCTGAGCAGTGCGTGCCCCAGACCCCGCTGGAAGGGTTCGACGTCACCGTGGAGCGGGTCTTCCACGACGACGGCCGGGAAGTGCGGCGGGAGCCGTTCCGCACGCACTACACCCCGCGCGACGAGATCCTCTGCGAGGAGGCCCCGGGCAGGAGCCGGCCCTGAGGACCAGGCAGCGCCCGGACCAACACCCCGCAGCCCCGCCGCCGTTCACCACGCCGGCCACGGCACCCGCAGGTCGAAGAGTCTGACGCACGACTGATGCCGGGGCAGATCCTCCTCCCGGTCAGTCCAGGACCACCCGGTCGTCGAGCTCGACCTGACGGCGTACCAGGTACGTACCCGGAGCATGGCCCATGGCGCCGTGTTCGGGGTGCAGGACGTACGCCGTGGCGCCCTCGTGGACGGTGAAGCAGCCCACGTCCGCGCCCTCGCCGCTGTTCGGCGCCCAGGTGACCGGGCCGTCGGCCACGAGCAGGTGGGTGTTGCCGCCGTCCTCGGAGGAAACCAGAGGTATCCCGGCGGCGGGTACGAGCCCCGCGGCCCTCGGCGGCTCGTACCCGATCAGGCCGACCGGAATGAGCCCGATGTCGCCCTGGCGCTGAAACCCGTCGGAGACGGGGATGGCCGCCTGAAGATCGAGGTGGTCCAGGACGTCGACGCCGGCGAGAGCGGTCACGTGTCCGAGTGTGGGGCGTTGGGTGGTCATGGGATTCTCCGGTTCGTGGGCGGTGCGGGGTTCGGGCGTGATCCGGTCCGTGAGGCGGCCGCTCCGGCAGCCCTCCTCATGTGGCCCGGGCGATGGTGAGGTACTGCTCTCGGGTGAGGCCGAGCAGACCAGCCGCCGCGGTCGTGGCGTCCGGGGTGTCGGCAGGCACGGTGAGCCCGTACTGGCGGCGGGTGCCGTCTCGTTCGACCGAGGCGTTCGTGCACAACAGCACCCGGACGCGGCCGCGTTCGTGGGGCAGTTCGTAGAGGCTGAGCCATTGCCCGGGATTGCCCGGGTCCGGCTCACGGCGGCCAACCTGGCGCAGACCCGCCGCCACGATGAACTCGGGCCACCCCATCCGCTCGATCGCGCACCGGCGGACCTCGACGTTGGATTCGGCGAGGATGCGAGCGGTGTCCCAGCTGCCCGCGATCAGAGTGGCGGGCACCCTCCTGCCGTGCCAGGAGTGGATGGCCCAGCCGTCGGGCCATACGGCGGCCGGCCCCTCGGCACAGTGGAGACGCCCTTGCGCGTCCCGCCGGAAGACATCGGGGCGCGGGGTGAGGACCGCATAGTCACGGAAGGCCCACCAGTAACCGGCGTGCCGGGCCACCTGCTGCTCGCCGTGGAGGTCGTCCATCCCCATCACACCGAGGCGTTCCATGGCGTCGGCCCACATGTACGGCGCCACGCCGAGGCCGGACAGGGCACGGCCCCGCCACCAGCGCACGGGCAGCCGCGCCGGCACCCCCTCCGGCACCGGGGAGACGCCCGCCTGCTCGGCGACCTGCGCGAGCAGCTCCGCCTGAACGGCCGCCACCACGTCCAGGTCGTACCGGGCGGAGCGGATGTACCCCTCGCTGTCGGTCCAGCTGCTCAGGACCCCGAGGTGCTGAGCATTCACCTGGTCCTGCACATGGGAGTGGACCACGAACCGCCAGCCGTCAGGCGCCGCTCTCGGCTCCCGCAGCAGTTCCATGACCCGTGCGTCCACCGCTTCGGACACCTGCGCCCGGGCCCGGTCGTAGACCTCGGGCCGCAGGATCCAGTGTCGCCCGGGCACCAGCTCCCGCCGCAACCGCCGGCGGAACCGGGCACGCACGCGGGCGGGCCGGTCACCCAAGACGGAGGCGATCAGGCCGGGGAGCATCGCCTGCCCGATCAGACCGGCCCAGGGGGAGCCCAGCCAGACGATGAACGGGGGCGGCGCCAGACCGCACGCCCGGTAGGCGGCCCGGACCCCGTCCTCCGCTGCCGCGCGGTCCCCCGGCCCGGTCGCCCGGTCCACGGCCGCCCAGTCCTTCGCCACCTCTCGAAGGACGTCCTCCTGCCCCGCGGTCAACTCCGTGATACGGATGCCGGATTCCATGTCCCTCCCTCGAACTTCATGTCTCTTGATCCGTGTCGACGCCAGGCGATGGCGGGGCAGCAGGTGACCGAAAGACCGGGACCAGTGAACGGCTGGGATGTCTGAGACGACGAAGCAGGCGACAACGGTTCCCTCCCCGTGCGTGGACGGCCTCCCGGCTTGATCCCAGTCCTCGCTCTGGATCTGCCACGTCCTGGCAGCCGTGCGACGGTGGACACAGGACCGCGGCCCCTGCACGCATGTCGCCGCCACGTGACGGGTCCCCGCTGACCGCGGTGATCAGCTTGGAGGATGCGTCATGCGGGAGAGGGACGGAGCACCGGGCGGACCTCGGGGCGAGCGCTCAGCACGGCGGGGTGGGGCGAGGGGCTGTGCGCGGCCCGGACGAAAGGCGGCCGAGCGGGGGGCTCGACGGGCACGGCGGGTGGCCTGGTGGGGCGGGGCGCGACGTGGGGTCGTGGGCCGTGTACCCGCGGCGACGGGTGGGCGCGTTCGGCTTCCTCGATCAGGCCGTGCCGGCGGCCGCCGCGGTGATGTGCGCGGTCCCGTTCCTCTTCCAGCTCCGTCCGCGCGAGGCGCGGGAGCGGCTGCGGCCATCGATCTGGCTGATCGTGGTCGTGTGCCGCACCGTGCTGGGCTCGGCCACGGGCATGATGAGACAGGACCGCCACAGGTCCTTCCGGGCGGCGCTCACGACGAAGAGGCGACCATCGTGACTCCAGGCAGCCGAGGCACGCCCCAAGGCCGGGGCAGACCCTCGGTCCGGAGGATCAGCTGGACCATGGCCCGTGCGGTCGGCTCGGTCGCCGTACTGGTGACCCTGTACTACCTGCTGCCCCTGGACCACTCGTCCACGACGGCGACCGTCACCATGCTCTTCGTCGGGCTGGCCGGGTTCGTCGCGCTGGTGGCCGCCCAGGTCCGCTCGATCATCCGTTCCAAGCACCCGGGCCTGCGGGCCGTCGAGGCTCTGGCCACCAGCATCCCGTACTTCCTGCTGCTGTTCGCCGCCAGCTACGTCGCGCTGGCCGCGCTGTCGCCCGAGAGCTTCGACGAGCAGCTGTCCCACAGCGACGCGCTGTACTTCACCGTCACGGTGTTCTCGACGGTCGGATTCGGTGACATCACCGCCAGGACGGAGACCGCTCGGCTCGTGGTCACCGTCCAGATGCTCGCCGACCTGGTGATCCTCGGTCTCGCCGTCAAGGTCGTCGTGAGTGCCGTCCGCCGCGGCCAGAAGCGCCAGAAGCGCACGGCCGATGCGTCCCGTGATGAGGATGAGGCCGGAGACCAGGGACGATGACGGCGAGCGGGCCCGACGCGGGAGACGCCGGGGCGACCTGGTGGGCTCCTGGCTGCCGACCTGCCGCCGCCCACCGGGGTGGTCAGAGCCGCCCGGTGTGCCCGGCGGGAGCCGCGGAACGGGGCGGTCGACCGCTCGTCGCCGTGCGCTTGGCCAGCAGTCCGGCCAGGTACGTCACCACGACGGCGATCCCGACCCCGGCGAAGGTGAAGCCGATCCGCCGTGCTTCCTCCGCCAGGTCCGTCGGATGCGGCAGCCCCTCCGCGATCAGCACGGTCCCGGCCACCGCCGCGATGTACCAGGTGTAGTTCACGGCGCGGATCGCCCCTGCGAGGCCGCCCAGGACCACGAGGATCACACCCATCGCGATCTTGTTGTCGAGGCCCAGCAGGACCACCGCCGCCAGCGTGGCACCGATCACCGTCCCGGTCAGCCGCTGCGCCGCCACCAGCGTCGACTGCTCCAGGCTCGGCTTCATCGCGACCAGCGCGGCAACCGGCATCCAGTCGGCGTTCGGCACCTCCAGCCCGAACGCGATCGCCACCGCGGCCGCCACGGCGACGGCCCGGATCACCGCGTACATGATCACCTTCCGGCTCAGCGGCATCGGCGTGGTGTCCCCCGGGAGCAGTTCCGCGCCGGTCTGCTGCCGCCCGGACCGTCCGCCGGCCAGCCACATCAGACCGATGTAGCCGATCATCAACGCCGCCCCGACCAGCCAGGCCAGTGCCTGCGGCCAGGCACTGGTGTGCACGCCGTCCGCCCGGTACGCGCTGGGCAGCGCGAGCGCGATGAGGAACCAGACGTTCAGCAGCAACGCCGCGACGAACCGGTGCGTACCGTACGTCACGGCCAGGCCGGCCAGCACGGTGACCACGAACGCGGCCAGCACCACCCACCCCCATGCCTGCGCCCCCAGCCAGTAACCCAGCGCGGTCAGCAACGCCCCGGAAAGGGCGATGACGGCCAGTCGCGGCGCGCGGTAGGAGTAGCGGCCGCCCGGGTCGCACAAGCCGGTGAACAGCGCTGCCAGCGCCACGCTGACGAAGTACTTCTCCTCGCCCAGCGCGCCCAGGACGACCAGGGGAAGCAGCATCACCAGCAGAATGGAGATACCCCGCCGCAGGTTGAACCCCTGCCGGTCGAGCTTGAAGATCGCCGAGGTCTCGAACCCGGTCATCGCTGACACCTCCGACCCGGGATCGGTGAACAGCCCGCACTGCCGGCGCTGACCCGCCGGGGCCGGTATGCGGCGGAACGAACCCTCACTACGAGAATCCCCGCTGATGACCGCGACCGCGACCGCGACGGGGCGCGGACGGTGCTGCCCGATCTGGCTCCCGTGCGGGTTCCACGTCAGCTGCTGTGATCTTCAACGGGAAGGACCCGCCCGCACCGCGGCATCGTCACAGCGTGCGTCGGACATCCCTTGCACCTGCCCGACCTGCTGGTTTCCGGTGATCGGCGGGTCATCCGGGCGGGCGGGTGTACTCCCAGTCCAGGTCCCAGCACAGCACGGTGCCCTCGTTGTCGCACGAGGCGGCGTGGCAGCCGTCGGCGGAGAGGGCCACGCTGAAGACCGGTGTGGTGTTGCCTTCCAGGGGGCACACCAGGCGGCCGGTGCGGGCGTCCCACAGTCGTACCGTGTGGTCGAGGGAGCCGGTGAGCAGCAGGGTGCCGTCCGGGGTCAGCGCGAGGCAGGTGATCGTGTCGGGCCCGGCCCGCACCTCCAGCACCCGGGGCAGGTCGGCGCGGCAGAGCCAGACGGTACCGGGGGTGCTGAACGGGCCGTGGGCGGCGGCTACGACGCGTCCGTCGGGGGTGGCCGCGGCGTGCAGGGTGTCGCCGTACAGGGGCAGGCGTGCGGTGAGCAGCCGCCGTCCGTCGCGGGTGTCGAGGACTTCGGTGTGTCCGTCGCCGGTCACGATGACCAGGACGTCTCCCGACACGACGGCCGCCCGGTCGTCCGGGCCGGGGAAAGCGTGCAACGGCCGCTGTGCGTAGCGGTCCCACAGCACGCTGAGCCCGCCGTTGTGGGTGGAGAGCGTCAGCGGGCCGTCCGGCGGGTCCAGTCGCAAGGGTGCGCCGTCCGGGCGGTGGAGGGTCGCGGCACGGCGGGCCGTCGCCAGGTCCCAGACCCTGTGCCCGCCGCGTGTGTCCGTGGTGAGGGCGTGCCGGCCGTCGGCGCAGACCACCGTCTTCCGCACCTCGGCGCCGTGCCCTTCGTCGGCTCGTGTCGCGTCGCCGGTCCGCAGGTCGTGCACGGTGACGTCGCCGGAGTAGGAACCCGCGACCAGTCGACGCAGGTCGGCGGTGAACGCGACCGGGCCCCGGGCCAGGCGCCGGTTCGTCCGGGTGCGCCACGCTCCCGCGAAGGCGGAGCGGCGGTCGGGTGCGCCCACGCGGCGCCACAGGGGCAGCAGCCGGGGATGGCGTCGGTGGCCGGGCAGGGCACGGATGGCCCGGAGCCGGTCGAAGGCGTCCGCGGTACGCCCGTCGTCGAGGAGTGCGGCCGCCCGTTCCAGGCCGGCGGCCGCGGTGCGGGCGTCCTCGATGAGACGGGCGGCGGCGCCCGGGCGGGCGTAGCTCCATGGCGCCGGAGGCCCGGCCGGCGCCGGCCAGACGACGCCCACCGATTCTCCGTCGGGGATGCTGAGCAGGGCCACGCGGCCGTCCGCGCTCACCGCGGCCTCACTCCCCCTCGCGTCCTCCATGGTCGACAGGCACCGGTTTCCCTCCAGTAGCCACTGCTGCAGGCCGAACTGGTAGTCGGTGGACAGTGCGATCCGCCCGTCGCCCCTGACCGCGACCGGGCCGCCGCCCCACGCGTCCGAGCTGCCCAGGTCCCTTACCGCCATGGTCGTGAGGTCGATCAGCCGTACGGTGTTCCGATCGGTGAGCGCCAGCGCGTAGCGGCCGTCCGGGCTGAACGCGAAGCGACGGTTCAACCGGTCCATGCCACCCAGCAGTTCCCCGCTGCGCACGTCCCATACGCGCAGCAGCCACCGGTATCCGTCGAAGGCCGCAACCCGCTCCCCGCCGGCGACGACCGTCAGGGCGCTGCCGAACGAGTGGTCGTGGTGCTCGGACGGCTCGCTGAGCACGCGCACGGTGTCGCCGAGGAGGCGCACTGAGCCGTCCGTCCCGGACACCGCGACCGTCGCGGCGTCGCCGCTCACGGCGACCTCTTCCACACCGTGCGGCGGCAGGACCCAGCGGCGCCGGCACCTGCCGTCGGCGGTGTCCCACAGCCGTACGTGGCCGCTCTCGTCGGCGGAGACCGCGGCCCGGCCGTCCGCGCTCGTCGCCACCGATTGCACGGGCGCCTCGTGCCCGGTCAGCAGGCGCACGGGCCGGACCGTGTCGAGGTCCCATACGCGCAGGTCGCGCATCTGGTGGGAGACCACCGCCAGGTGCCCGTGGGCGCTGACGGCGAACACCGGCCGCCGCTTCAGGGTGCTGCGCTGCAGGACCGCGAGCGGGCGCGTGGGAGCCATCCGGTCGGCCTCGGCACGTGCCGCGACGACATCCGGGGTGTCCGGCAGCTCGCCGAGCAGCCGCAGGGCGCTGTCCCTGTCGCCGCGTTCGAGGTGGATCAGGGCCAGCAGGTAGGCGCCGGTCTCCCGGCCGCCCTGGCCGGCGCGGACCGCTTCCACGTCGGCTGTGAGGTCCCGGTCGGTCATCGTGCCCGCACGCCAGCGCCGCAGGCCCCGGTTGTACGTGGCGTGGGGATGGCGCGGCTCGACCTGCAGCGCACGGTCCCACAGTTCATCGGCCCGCTCGTGGTCGCCCAGGTCCATCAGGGACAGGGCGTGGTTGGACAGGCCGTCGGCCAGGAGCTGTGCATCGGTGGGCTGTTCACGCGGATAGGGCTCGCCGGTGGCCTCGGCGTAGATCCCCATCAGCTCCCGGGCGATCTCGCCGAGGCCCGACGGGCGTGCCGCGGGGTCCCTGGCGAAGCAGCTTCGCAGCATCTCGATCAGGGGCTCGGGCATGGGCGGGATGACCGGATCGTCCGTGCGCGCCACGAGGAACTGCTCGAAGACCTGGGCCGCGGCCTGCCCGAAATAAGAGGGCGGTCCGCCGGCGAACATCTCCCACACGCTCACCGCCCACGACCACACATCGCTCGCCGTGCTCAGCCGCTCGCCCCGCGCCTGTTCGGGCGAGCAGTAGGCCACGGTCATTCCGGCGAAGGTGACCGACGGGTCCGCGCCGGGTCCGGCCGTGTCCGGGCCGGGCGTCGACGAACGGGCCCGCGCCAGACCGAAGTCGGTGACCTTGACGGTGCCGTCGCCGGCCATCATCAGGTTGGCGGGTTTGACGTCCTGGTGGACGAGCCCGCGCCGGTGCGCGTGCTCCAGACCCCACGCGGCCTGTACGGCGACATCGAGGAGCCTGCCCAGCGCCGCCCCGCGGCCCCCGCGGTACAGCCGCCGGTCGCGGACCGCGTCGGCGAGCGTGCCGCCGTCCACCCACTCCGCGAACACCCGGGGCACACCGTCGATACGCCGAACGTAGACGCAGCTGACCAGATGAGGGTGGGCGCCGAGCCGGACCCACGCGTCCGCCTCGTTCTCGAAATCGGCCAAGTCGGCCGGGGTGGCGACGAGTTCCGGCCGCGGCGTCTTCACGGCCAGGTCGATGTCCCACTCGAGGTGCCGGACCCGGTGGACCAGGCCCATCCCACCGGTGCGGATCACCTCCCGCACCTCGTAGACGCCGAGCACGACCTCCCCCGGGGCCCACACCGCCTAGTCCACCAGCGCGACGTACAGGGGCGTACCGAGCAGGACCGCGGGCCCGGCGTCCGGTGAACCGGGCACGTGCAACAGGCGCTTCGCGACGAACTCCACGCGCTGCGCCGGACCGGGCATGAGCTCGTTGGCCCGCCGCACCGCCTGCCCGGCCGCCGGCGTACCCGTCCGGCCGGGCCGGTCCTCCTCCGCGGCGATCATGTCCACCAGCGCCTGGATCTGCGGGTCACCCGCCAGTCCGGCGAGCAGCGAGGGCGTCAGCGACCGGGGCAGCACCGGCTCCGACGGTGGCGGCGAACCCAGCACATGATGCGAGGAGCCGCCCAGTCCCACCACCGTACGGACGCTCGACCCGCCGAACCACACCAGGCCCGGGTCCGCGGGGAACGGACCCCAGCGCAGTCTCAGCACGCCTCGGAAGAACCGCCTCGGATCGTCGACCGTCCCGAGTTCCTCCTGGTCCTCCAGGAAGGTCACCAGCCGTTCCAGCCGTGCGCCGCGCTCCTCTTCCCCGGTGTCCTCGACGACGCGCCTGCCGCCCACGACCTTGAGGCTGACGTTCACCTCCGTGGTGCGCTTCTGGCGGAGTGCCGGGTCGATCTGCGCCAGCAGCATGTCGACTTTGCTGTCGCTCACATACAGGTAATAGCGTAACGACACCGGACGCTCCCGCCTCCTCAACTCCCTGCACGACAAGCCCCATTATCGCGGCTCGCCACCACCACCGCACGCCCGCGACGCCACACGCGACGCAGGCCGGAACGCGGTGAACTCCGGCCGCCACCGCCCTCGCCTACGTCAACCGCGTCATCGGCCACGCTCTTTCGCCCGCCGAGCGACCTCGCCGGGGGCCGGAGAAAATCATTCGCACGCGGGAGTACGCGGTGAGGTATGTTCCTGCTGTTCGAAGGGGGATCGCAGTGGCGAAGCTGAACCAGATCATCGCCGTGGAAAAGGGCGTCAAGAGCAAGTCGTTCCAGGACATCACCACGGCTCATCACAAGGTGCAGAAGCCGGCTCTGCTGGCCGGTATCTCGCGTACGTACCAGCCGAAGGACGAGGAGGGCGAGCAACTGCCGCCCGAGTCCACACGGGTGCAGGTGCAGGCGGAGGACGTACTGCGCGAGATGTCCGCGTCGCTGACCCGTCTGTTCGACGTCACGGCGACCAAGGACTGGGCCAACTGCGCCGCCCGCGCGGACGTCACCGTCGACGGGCGGACGGTCGTCTCGGACGTCCCGGTCAGCTATCTGCTCTTCCTGGAGAAGCAGCTCACTGATCTGCACACCTTCGTGAAGAAGCTGCCCGTGCTGGACGCCGCCGAGTCCTGGGCCCTCGACCCGTCGACGGACTGGTGGAAGACGGACCCGGTCCGCACGATCCGGACGAAGAAGGTCCCGCGCAACCACGTCAAGGCCGAGGCGACCGACAAGCACCCGGCGCAGGTCGAGGTGTACTACGAGGACGTGCCCATCGGCTACTGGACGACGGTGAAGTTCTCCGGAGCACTCCCCGCACGGCGGGTCAACGAGCTGGTGGAACGCGTCGAGAAGCTCCAGCAGGCGGTCAAGTTCGCCCGCGAGGAGGCCAACGGCGTCGACGTCACGGACCAGCGCGTCGGCGACGCGGTGTTCGGCTACCTGTTCGGCTGACGCCGGGAGCAGGTAGCATCCCCGATCGCCCCCGCGTGCGAGCGTGGGGGTGCGCAACCAGGCGCGGGCCGGAAATGAGGACCGGCTCGCGTGATGAGCGCAAGCTGAAACTGAAGTTCAGCCTGAATACACGGTCACAGTGGAGGTTCGAGTCCTCCCCCCGGCACAACGCGTCACAGGCCGGGGTAGCCCAACCCGGCAGAGGCAGGCCGTACCAATCTCAGACTCTCGCTCCAGCTTCAGCATTCGCCGCCGATCGCCGGATCGACCGGGGACGGACGAGCGCCGTCGGATGCGAGTTCGACTCTCGCCTGCACCTCTTACGCGGTGCGGTAGTTCAAAGGCAGAACACGACGGCATGATGACTGATCCGTCCTCTTAAACGCCACCGGCGTGTGCAATTGGGTGGCATCCCCAGGGGCCCGGGAGCTGGATACGACTCCCGGGCTCCGCCACGTTCCGGCGCCCTCACCGGCAGATGACGGCCCAGCCGCCGGCCAGCGACGTGGACTACGGCAGCTGTAGCTTGTCGCCTGCGTCCGCCCAGTATCCGTCGCCGTCGAGGAGGCGCTGGGCCTCGGTGAACCGGCCCAGGCCGCTGCCGACGCCCTCGTTCTGGGCCTTCGGCATGCTGGCACGGCCGCATTGGCGTTCGTCGGGAGGATCGCACCCTGTTCAGGCGTAACGCAGGTAGTCGCCCCGAAGACCAGCATGAAGACCAGGACGATCAGCAGGGCAACGACCACGCGGAGTTGGGTTGCTCCTCACTGCCGTCCCGGGGCGCCCTCCCACCGCGGAAGGCCTCATACCACCGCCCTGGGCGCTGTAGGCGCGCGTGGCCGCGACCAGGTTCAACGGCTTCGCGTTACACGGCGTCGACGCCCTCGCCCCGATCGGACCATGATCAGGACGACCGCTCACCTTCACCTTGCGCTGGTTGAGCAAGTACCCCCACGCACTTGAGTACGCGTACTCAAGTGGACGCGGTCGCCTGCTCGGAGACTGGGCGCATGAGAGAAACCCCCGCCCCGGCCGACACGACCACCCGCTCCCCCCGCCGCCCGCGACCCATGCTCGCCATGACGGTTCTCGCCGCGCTGGCGCTCACCGCCTGCGGCACCGAGCAGACAGACGCCACCGGACCGCAGAGCAGCCACGCCGACATCGCCGGTGCCCAGCCCGGCACGGCCTTCGCAGCCATGCTGAGCGAGGTCGCGCAGCAGTGTCCCCCGAGCGCCCCGCCGCAGGCGCCGCCGACCGGTCCGGCGCAGACGCTGCCGTCCGGGCAGACACCGCCGAGCGACGCGATCGAGCCGATAGCCCCCACGGCCGGGCCGGAGGTGGAACTGAACGCGCGTGACTGGTGCGCGAGCAGCCTCCATGAGGAGCGCATCGCCCAGGCACTCTGGGATCTGGCGGACCCCACCCCCGCCAAGGTCAGAACGATCCTCAACGACCTCGGCTACATCGACGAGCGCATCCACGGCCTCAAGCAGTCCGGTACGACCACACACTTCCTTCTCGACCTGCGCGAGAAGGGCGGACGGCTCTGCCTGAACGGCTCGGCGGCCGGCGAGGGGACCGTCGTCGACAAGTGCGTGGCCCCCGCGTCCGGCCCGTTCACGCCCGGACAACGGGCATGACCACCAGGATCGGACTCCTGGGCAACCATCACCAGAGGCGCCGGTACTGTCGCCTCTCGCAAACTCGTACCGGCAGCAGGTAGGGCCTCTGAACCGACGACTGCATGCTCGCTGTGCGCCGGACCCGGGAACCGCTGTCGGCCCGTGACCCTCCAGCGCCGCCTCCAGCCCGGTCCGGATGTCTGCCGGGCACCTCAACAGCAGTAAGCGCGAAGCGACCTGATGGCACCTCAAATTAATTGGCTGCGCGGCACGATCGCCCCCTGACAGCGCACGCCACCCGTCAGACGCAGTCAACCTTGCCCTGTCGGGGGACCCCAAGGTCAGGGCGCGTTGAACAAGGTGGGGAAGCGCGGGGCGAGCCAGGGTTTGCGGCCCCAGGCGAGGACTCCTCCGCGTGCCATGGCCTGCCAGGGACCGAGGCGTCCCAGCGCGATGAGGAGGAAGGCGACCGGCTCCGTGAGGATGGTGCAGTCCGAACGCTCCGGCGGGTCGGGAAGCACCTCAACCGCGCCGTCGGTGAAGGTGACACCGAAGGCCGGGCCGCCCCGGATACGCAGGGTGTAACGGGCCGTCAGCGTGGAGGTGACGGCAATACGCGGCATCGCCGTCCGCAGGAAAGGCAGGCACAACCCGACCCGCGCCTCATTGATCATGTGCGGCCGGCGCAGCCCGCGGGCGAGATCGTAACCATGGCCCAGCATGTGGGTCAGCAGGTAGGCGGCGAGGACGTCCTGGCCCATGGGGCCGAGGGGGGTCAGCAGCGTCCGCCCCGCGCCCCCTTCCTGAAAGGCTTGGTCCACCGCGTCCAGGAACACGTCGGTCTGTTGCACGAGCATCGCGGCCAGCGGCTCCGCCCCGCGCTCGGGAAACTCGACGAGACTTTGCGCATTGGCCGCAGCGAGACCTTGCGGCGTGCCGTCCCCGTACGGGCGTTCCCTGCCGGCCGCGAGATCGGCCATCAGGCCGTTGGCCAGGGCCAGATGGGCGGCCGTCTCACCGACGGTCCAGTCCAGCCCCGGCACAGGCCCGCTCATGTCCGTCGCGCCGTCCAGGAGCGCGGCGATGGCACCCGCGGTCTCCCGTATCGCCTGGCCGAGCCCTTCCGGCAGGGAGTACCCGACGTCCGCCTGTATTCCGCGCTCCACGCCGTCGCTCTCCTCGCGTCCATCCACGTGATCACACCTGTAGCGTGGTACGGAACCAGACCCACCGACCAGGGACAAGGCCCCGGAACACTGGCCCGATCGTGTCCGCGCCCGCCGAACTCGTCGGCCTCCTCGACGCGGCCGTCGCCTGACCGCGCTGGATGAGAGGTACAGCCCGATGCCCGACCACGAGAGCGTCCGTCGGCTGCGGGCCCAGGCGCAGGCCCTGGGCGACGGAGCACGAGAAGCCTCTGCCGAGGCGGTGGTCCGGCGGGTCTTCGCCATCCAGGCCCAGGACGCCTCGGCCGCCGACCTGGGCATCCGGGTGCGTGGGCTGGACATCACCGCCCCCGCCATCCGCGCGGCGTACGAGGACGAACGGAGCATCGTCCGGGGCTGGTACATGCGGGGCACCCTGCACACCGTCCCCAGCGAAGACGCCCGCTGGGTGCTGCGGTTGCTGTCCTCGCGGCTCCTCGCCGCGACCGGCCGCCGCTACCAGCAGCTTGGCCTGGACGACGATCTTCGCCGGCGCGCCGACCGACTCCTCCGGCAGGTTCTTGCCGCGCACGGTCCACTCACCCGGGCCGAACTGACCGGGCATCTCACCACTCTCGGTGTCCCGCCGGACGGGCAGGCACCTTTCCATCTGATTCGCCACGCGGCACTCACCGGCATCCTCTGCCACGGCCCACAGCGCGCCGGTGAGGCCACGTACGTACTGCTCGACGACTGGCTGCCCGCCCTCGGGCGCTTCCGGTGGGAGGGCGACGCTGCCCTTGCCGAGCTGGCCCGCCGGTACCTGGCGGCGCACGCCCCCGCGGCCTTGGAGGATTTCGCCACCTGGTCCGGGTTGCCGGTCACCTGGGCCCGTAGGGCCTGGAGACTGCTGGCGGAATCCGGCGTGATCACCGAGTACGGCACGCTGACCATGCCCGCCGGGCGGGTGCAGGAACTCCCGGTCCTGTCCGACGCTCCAGACGTTCGCATGCTGCCCGCGTACGACAACTACCTGGTCGGCTACCGCACCCGTGAAGTGTCCGTCCCCGCTCTGCACCAGGCCCGTGTCTGGCCGGGAGGCGGCCTCATCCGGCCCACCGTCATCGCCGACGGCCTGGCCGTCGCCACCTGGAGCCGTGGCTCCGGCGCGCGCTCCATCCAGGTGGATGCGTTCGAGCCCGTCACACCTCAGGCCCAGCAGGGAATCGAAAGGGAGAAGGCAGCCGTCGTCCGCTTCTTGCAGGCCTCCTCATAGCCAACGCGCAGCGCGGAGGGCGCGGTCCCCGTCGACCACGCGGCCCATCGCATCGTGCGACACCGGATCCCGGTCGCCACTCAAGCGTCGCCGACAGCCCTCGTGCCCACCGTGATACCTCGCTGACCGGGACCGGCTGCATGCGCCTGGCCCGCTGTGTCGCCAAGGCTGATGCGAAGTCCCTTGTAGCGAGCGGTCCTTGGAGACACGCCCCGAGCTTTCCAGGATGACGGGCAGGGCCCATGATGGCCCCATGGCTTCCGGCGAAGAGTTGCTCTGGGACGCGGACGACAAGGGCGCGCAGATGGTTCCGCGGCTGCGGCGCATCGGGGTGACGGTCGGCTTCTTGGGCTTCTTCGGCCTGTTGCTGTGGACAGAGTCGAACGCTGTCTGGGCCGTTTACGCAGGTGCCCTCTATTTGCTCGGAGAGATCGCGTACTGGGTGTGGGACCGACGGCGTCTGGTCGAGGCACGCATCGTCTCGGACGGAGTCGACGGTCCTGCCAGACTCCGCCTACGCCGCGTCGGCGGACAGGTCACGGAACACGACCCCCACCATGTGGCGCGCGTCCTCATCATCCACGACAACGTCCTCGACGAGGCGAAGCTCCGCCTGAGCCTGCACGGCAGGCGGCTCCTGTTCGGACGCCCGTGCCGCCCCCCGGCCCTCTCGGCCTGGCGCCACGCCTGCCCTCAAGCCCATGTGAGAGACAGAGGCGCCCATTGGGGCATGCCTGGAATCCCCGACTACTGACTTCAGCTCGTCGGGGTGAATTCTTGCGAAGTCCCTGATGGGCGTGGGTGAGTGGCTGTATCCGTGTGGTGTGCGATATGCGGATGGGG
>NZ_JBIALD010000024.1:0-138318 GCF_042873115.1 Streptomyces sp. NPDC005017
ACCAACGTGGAGGCGTCGATGTCGTCGCCCTCCTCGCTGCTGCACTGGACCCGCCGCATGATCGAGATCCGCAAGCAGAACCCCGCGTTCGGGCTGGGCTCGTACACCGAGCTCCAGTCCACGAATCCGGCGGTGCTCGCGTTTCTGCGCGAGGCCCCCTCGACAGAGGAAGGAGGAGACGACCTGGTGCTGTGCGTCCACAACTTCTCCCGCTTCCCCCAGCCGACCGAGCTGGACCTGCGGAGGTTCAGCGGACGCCATCCGGTCGAACTGATCGGCGGGGTGCGGTTCCCGGCCATCGGCGAACTGCCGTACCTGCTGACCCTGGCGGGCCACGGCTTCTACTGGTTCCGGCTCCGCAAGGACGCCGGCCAGCCCTGACCCGGACACCGGGTCCCACAGCCCGGGGCGGGGCGGTTTCTCCCGTCCCGCCCGGGGCACGCATCAGTAACACCCCGCCCATCGCGTGAGCCGAGAGGGCCGGAGCTCCCTCGAGGCGCACCGCACATGGGGAAAGGACGCACGCCATGTCGGAAGCCGTCACCCGCCCCGCGACCGCCAGCACCGGCCTGCTCGCCTCGCTCGACCCCCTGCTGCGCGCCTGGCTGCCCAGACAGCGCTGGTTCGCGGGCAAGGGCCGCCCGGTCACCGGCCTCTCCCTGGTGGCGGCCACCGAACTCCTGCCCCCCGACGGCCCGCTGGGCCTCTATCACCTGATCGTGCGCGTCCATCAGAGCGGGCTGCCGGGCGAGCGGCCACACCCCGGGGACAGCTACCAGTTCCTGATAGGAGCGCGCGAGGCGCTGCCGCCGCGGCTCGCGCCCGCGCTGATCGGCCATGTGCCGACCGGCCCGCTGGCCGGCCGCACGGTGTACGACGCCCTGTACGATCCCCGCCCCGCGGACGTGCTGCTGGAGGCGCTGCGTACCCGGGCCCGGGTCGGCGTGCTGCGCTTCGAGGGCGACCCCGGGCAGGAGATCCGGTCCGGACTGGTACCGCGGCTGGTGACGTCCGAACAGTCCAACTCCTCGGTCGTCTACGGAGATACGTTCATCCTGAAGGTGTTGCGCCGGGTCGTGCCCGGGGTCAACCCCGATCTGGAACTGCCGCTGGCGCTGTCCGGGGAGGGCTGCGCGCGGGTGCCCGCGCCGACGGCGTGGATCCGGGCCGAGCTGGACGACGAGGCGTATGTCCTGGGCGTGCTCCAGCCGTTCGTGCAGGGCGCGGCGGACGGCTGGGAACTGGCCCTGAGCCGGCTGGCCAAGGGTGAGGACTTCACCGCCGAGGCGCATGCGCTGGGCCGGGCCACGGCCGAGGTCCACACGGCGCTCGCCCGCGCGCTGCCCACGGTCACCCTGGGCCGCGCCCAGCTGGAACCGCTGGTCGCCTCCATGCGGGAGCACCTGGACGCCGCCGCCCAGGCGGTGCCGGCGCTGCGCCCGTACGTCCCCGGTCTGCGTTCGGCGTTCGACGCGCTGACCGTCCGGTCCGCCGCGGGCCACACCTGGACCGCCCAGCGCATCCACGGCGATCTGCATCTCGGGCAGTGTCTGCGTTCGGCGTCGGGCCGGTGGTCGCTGATCGACTTCGAGGGCGAGCCCGCGAAGCCGCTGGCCGAGCGGCGGATGCCGCAGCCGACCGTGCGGGACGTCGCGGGCATGCTGCGCTCCTTCGACTACGCCGCCCACTCCGCGAGCCCGCCCGCGCCGGACTGGACACGGACCTGCCGGGACGCCTACTGCGCCGGGTACGCGGAGGCATCCGGGTCAGATCCACGGGGCGAATCGGTGCTTCTGCGTGCCTATGAGACGGACAAGGCGGTTTATGAGGTGGTCTACGAGGCCCGGCACCGCCCCGACTGGCTTCCGGTCCCGCTCTCCGCGGTACGCCGGCTCGCGTCCCCCGACCCGTCCTGACCCCCGCCCACCCCCCGAGACCCTCGCCTAGGAGGCTCCCTCCGTGACCCCCAGCTCCCCGTCCAGCGGCCCGCTCCCGAACGATACGGCCGAGCAGACGGCCGAGGAGAAGATCCCCGCGCAGAAGGCGGCGCCCGTGAAGAAGGCGGCACCGGCCAAGAAGGCGGCGCCCGCCAGGAAGGCCGCGGCCAAGAAGGTCCCGGCGGCCAAGAAGGCGGCGACGTCCGCGGCGAAGAAACCCGCGGCGGCCGCCGCCGGGAAGAAGGCGGCAGCCGAGAAGGTGCCGGCCGCGAAGAAGACGCCGGCCTCGAAGAAGACGCCGGCCGCCAAGAAGACCACCTCCATCACCGCCACCGCCGGGAAGTCGACGGCCGCGGCGAGGAAGACGGCGGCCCCGGCCGCGAAGAAGACGGCGAAGACCGCGGCAAAGAAGTCCCCCGCCGCCGGGAAGCCCGCCGCCGCGCGGAAGCGCGCCCCGGGGAAGGCCCCGGCCGTCGTCGGGCAGGTCGGCCCGCAGGCCGGCCCCTCCCCCTCGATCGCGCTGGACGCGGCCGACCGTGAGCGTCTGCTCGCCGGCACGCATCACGACCCCCACTCGGTCCTCGGCGCGCATCTGCACCCGGAGGGCGTCGTCTTCCGCGCCCTGCGGCCGTTCGCCCTGTCGGTCACCGTCGTCTCCGGCGATCTGCGGGCCGACCTGCACGACGACGGGGACGGCCTGTTCTCGGGGCTGCTGCCGCTGCGGGAGGTTCCCGGGTACCGGCTGCGGGTGACGTACGAGGGGACCGTGCGGGAGGTGGAGGACGCCTACCGGTTCCTGCCCGCGCTCGGTGAGCTGGATCTGCATCTGATCGGCGAGGGCCGCCACGAGGAGCTGTGGAAGGCGCTCGGCGCCGAGCCGATGACGCACCAGGGGGTGACGGGCACCCGGTTCTCGGTGTGGGCGCCGAACGCTCGGGGCGTGCGGGTGGCGGGCGGCTTCAACTACTGGGACGGCACCGGATACCCGATGCGCTCGCTGGGCGGCGCCGGGGTCTGGGAGCTGTTCGTGCCGGAGATCGGCGAGGGCGAGCTGTACAAGTTCGAGATCACCCGCCCCGACGGCTCCCGTTCGCTGCGCGCGGACCCGCTGGCCCGCCGCACCGAGGCGCCGCCGAACACCTCGTCGATCGTGCACACCTCGCGCCACGAGTGGCAGGACGCCGACTGGCTGGCGCGCCGCGGCGAGGTCCCCGTCACCGAGTCCCCGTTCTCGGTCTACGAGGTCCATCTGCCGTCCTGGCGGCCGGGACTGACATACCGACAGCTCGCGGAGCACCTCCCCGCGTATGTGAAGGATCTCGGCTTCACGCATGTGGAGCTGATGCCGATCGCCGAGCATCCCTTCGGCGGCTCGTGGGGCTACCAGGTCACCGGTTTCTACGCGCCCACGGCCCGGCTCGGCACGCCGGACGACTTCAAGTACCTGGTGGACAGGCTGCACCAGGAGGGGATCGGCGTCCTCATGGACTGGGTGCCGGCCCACTTCCCGCGCGACGACTGGGCGCTGGCGGAGTTCGACGGCCGCCCGCTCTACGAGCACGAGGACCCGCTGAAGTCCGCGCACCCCGACTGGGGCACGCTGGAGTTCGACTACGGCCGCCGGGAGGTGCGCAACTTCCTGGTGGCGAACGCCGTGTACTGGTGCGAGGAGTTCCACATCGACGGCCTGCGGGTGGACGCGGTCGCCTCGATGCTCTACCTGGACTATTCGCGCGAGCCCGGGCAGTGGGTGCCGAACGAGCACGGCGGCCGGGAGAACCTGGACGCGGTGGCGTTCCTCCAGGAGATGAACGCCACCGTGTACCGCAGGGCGCCGGGCGTCGTGACGATCGCGGAGGAGTCGACGGCCTGGGACGGCGTCACCCGCGCCACCCACCACAAGGGCCCGAGCGGTTTCGGCGGGCTCGGCTTCGGCCTCAAGTGGAACATGGGCTGGATGCACGACTCCCTGCAGTACATGGGCAAGGAGCCGGTACACCGCAAGTACCACCACCACGACATGACGTTCTCGATGGTGTACGCGTACAGCGAGAACTACGTCCTGCCCATCTCCCACGACGAGGTCGTGCACGGCAAGCGGTCGCTGGTGTCGAAGATGCCGGGCGACTGGTGGCAGCAGCGCGCCGACCACCGGGCCTACCTGGCCTTCATGTGGGCCCACCCGGGCAAGCAACTCCTCTTCATGGGGCAGGAGTTCGCCCAGGGCGCGGAGTGGTCCGAGGCGCACGGCCCCGACTGGTGGCTGCTGGACCCGGCCTACGGGGCCGAGCCGGACCACCGTGGGGTGCGCGACCTGGTCCGTGACCTGAACCACGCCTACCGGGCGGCCCCGGCGCTGTGGCAGCGGGACACCGATCCGGCGGGCTTCCAGTGGATCACCTCGGACGCCGCCGACGACAACGTCCTGGCCTTCCTCCGGCTGGACGCCGAGGGCACCCCGCTGCTGTCGGTCAGCAACTTCTCCCCGGTGGTCCGCCACGACTACCGTCTCGGGGTCCCCGACGACGCCCTCGGCTGGCAGGAGGTCCTCTCCACCGACGCCGCCCGCTACGGCGGCTCCGGCCTCACCCATCCCGACCCCCTCAAGCCCGAGCCCCAGCCCGCCCACGGCCGCCCGGCCAGCGTCCGGCTGACCCTGCCGCCGCTGGCCACGGTCTGGCTGCGCCCGGCCTGACCCCGTCCGGTCCGGCCGGAGCCCTGCCGTTCAGGTGCTCCGGCCGGTCCCGAGGGTCTCGGCGACGGCTCGCGGGAGCCACTGGCGGGCGTTGCCGAAGCGGTAACCGAGTTCGGTGGCCCGGGAGTTGTCCATGCCGTACGCGCGGCGGAAGGACAGCGGGGAGATCTCTCCCACCTCGACCTCCTGGTAGCGGACCTCGCCCCCGGGGAGCCGGGCGGCGACGGCCGCGCACAGGTCGGCGGTGACGAGGGTGCCGTGCGAGGCGGCGTTGACCGGGCCGGTGAAGTCCTGGCCGACCGTCCACTGGAGGAAGTCGGCGATCTCCTCGACGTGGATGTAGGTAGCCGGGCGGTTCTCGGCGGGTACGGCGATGGGCTCACCGGCGCGGATGCGGTCGGCGTAGTGGGCGAGGCGGCCCGTGAAGTCGTCGGCTCCGCCCAGGACATGGGCCACCCGGACGGCCGTGTACGGGAAGGCGGGCCCGGCCGCGAGCACGGCCTCCGCCTGGCGCTTGCCCTCGCCGTACGCGGACTCACGGAACCCCGGCTCGTCCCAGGGGAGTTCGTGGTCCATCCGGACCGTGCGCGGGTCGAGGTCCGACTCGCGCACGAGGCCGAGGGTGTCCTCGTACTCGTAGACCTCGACCGTGGAGGTCATGACGTACCGGCGGGTGCGGCCGGTGAGGACGCGGCGGGCGGCGGCGGCCTGGCGCGGGGTGTAGCAGACCTGGTCGACGACGGCGTCGAAGGTCCGCGGGCCGAGCGCGGCGCGCAGCGCGGCCTCGTCGTCGCGGTCGGCGACGAGATGCGCGGCCCCGGGCGGGGGCGGTGCCGAACCGCGGTTGAGGACGGTGACCCGGTCGCCCGCGGCCAGCAGCCTTTCGATGAGCCGCTTTCCGAAGTACCGGTTGCCGCCGATGACCAATATCTCGCGTGCCGTCACCGCGGCGTCGCCTTCCTCCGGCATTTCCTCACACCCCTTTGCCATGCCCATAATTCTCCCGGCCGTGCACCCGGTCCTGAAGGGGAGAAGATGGGAAATCCGGCGTCCGCACCGAAAGAACCCCGGCGCCCGCGACCCGGCGCCACCGAAACCTCGGTGGCCTTCGACGGGCTGGACCGGCAGATCCTCGGCCTGCTCCAGAGCGACGGCCGGATCAAGCTCAGCGAGCTGGGCCGGCGGGTGCGGCTGAGCCCGGCCGCGGTCACCGAACGGGTGCGGCGCCTCGAGGCGGCGGGCGTGATCACCGGGTACGGCGCCCGGGTCGCCCCCGCCCGGCTCGGCTACGGCATCCAGGCCTTCGTCCGGGTCAACCCGCACGGCGGCTACACCCTCAGACACCCGAGGACCCTGGAGCTGATCGAGCGCCCCGAGATCACCGAGGTCCATCACGTGGTCGGCGAGGACTGCTGGATCCTCAAGGTCGCCGTGCGCGACACCGTCCACCTGGAGGAGGTGCTGGAGGCGGTCTCCGCGCTGGGCCGCACCACCACGTCGATCGTGCTGACCTCTCCGGTGGAACGCAGACCGCTCTTGCCTTGACGTCGGCGTCAGGGCTTACGTTCGTACCCATGCGCATCGGCGAGCTGGCCGCTCGGGCCGGGACCACGACCCGGACGCTGCGGTACTACGAGTCACGGGGCCTGCTGCCCGCACGACGCGGCGGCAACGGGTACCGGACGTACGACGAGAGCGATCTGAAGCTGCTCCGGCAGATCAGGACGCTCCAGGACTTCGGGTTCGACCTGGAGGAGACCCGCCCCTTCGTGGAGTGTCTGCGGGCCGGGCACCCGGAGGGCGACGCCTGCCCGGCGTCGATCGCGGTCTACCGGCGCAAGCTGGACGAACTGGACGCGCTGATCGGCGAGTTGCAGACGGTCCGGGCCGAGATCGGGGTGCGGCTCGCGGGCGCCGGAGGAGAACCACCACTGTGCGAACTGGGAGGGCAGGAGCTGTGATCAGGGCAGCGGGTGTGGCGGAGGTGTCGGACGCGGACTTCGCGGCGGAGGTGATCGGGGCGGATCTGCCGGTGCTGGTGGAGTTCACCGCCGACTGGTGCCCGCCGTGCCGGCAGATGGGGCCGGTGATCGGCGCGCTGGCCGAGGAGACGCGCGAGCGGCTGAAGGTGGTCCAGCTGAACGTGGACACGAGTCCGCAGACGACGAACGCGTACCGGGTGCTGTCCATGCCGACGTTCATGGTCTTCCACGGGGGCGAGCCGGTGAAGGCGATGGTCGGCGCCCGCCCCAAGCGGCGGCTGCTGGAGGAACTCGCCGACGTCCTCTGAAGTGCCGTGACGCGCCCGGAAGACGGGCGGCCTCACGAAGAATCCCCCGGGCAATTGCGTCCGGGGGATTTCTTTGCGTATATTCAAGAGTTCGCGACTTCGAGGGAATTGAGTCGCTGTGAAGTTCGGTGAGCACAGCATATCGGCGCGGGAGTGGAATTGTCAAACAGCGTTGAGAACAGTGACGGAAACAGCGGGGAAATCCGTGCTGAGCAGGAATTCATCGACGGGCTCCACGCCCGTGTCGACGCGCTGCGCGGCGACGCCGAGACCTCCGTCGCCGACGCGCTGGGGCAGGGCGACAAGCCCATGCAGGCCCGCCTGGAGCGGGACATCCTGGTCGCCGAGCGTTCGGGGCTGCTCGCCGCGCTGAACGCCGTGGACGGCTCGCTGTGCTTCGGCCGGATCGACCTCGCGGCCGGCGCCAGCCACCACATCGGACGGATCGGCCTGCGCCGCGACGACGCCGAGCGCACGCCCGTCCTGGTCGACTGGCGCGCGGACGTGGCCCGGCCGTTCTACCTGGCCACCGGGCACACCCCGATGGGGCTGCGCAGGCGGCGCCACATCTCCACCGACGGCCGCCGGGTGACCGCCCTGCACGACGAGTTCCTCGACGTGGGCGACCGGGAGCGGACCGGCCACGAGGACCCGGCCGGCGACGCCGTGCTGCTGGCCGCGCTCGACTCCGCCCGCACCGGCCGGATGAGCGACATCGTGCAGACCATCCAGGCCGAGCAGGACGAGATCATCCGCGCCCCGCACCGGGGCGTGCTCGTGGTCGAGGGCGGGCCCGGCACCGGCAAGACCGCGGTCGCCCTGCACCGGGCGGCCTTCCTCCTCTACGAGCACCGCGAACTGCTCGCCCGCCGGGCCGTGCTGATCGTCGGCCCCAACCCGGCCTTCCTCGGCTACATCGGCGAGGTGCTGCCCGCCCTCGGCGAGACCGGTGTGCTGCTCGCGACCGTCGGCGAGCTGTTCCCCGGTGTGCGGGCGACCGCGGCCGACACCGTCGCGGCCGCGGCGGTGAAGGGCCGTGCCGCCATGGCGGACGTCCTCGCCGAGGTCGTCCGCGACCGGCAGTCACTGCCCGACCCGGTCGTCGCGATCGCGCACGACCGGGAGATCCTGATGCTCGACGACGGCCTGGTCAAGGTCGCCCGCGAGCGGACCCGGGCCGCGCGGCTCCCGCACAACGCGGCCCGCGAGCACTTCGAGGGCCACATCCTGAACACCCTCACCGAGCTGTACGCCGAGCGCGTGGGCACCGACCCGTACGACGGCTCCAGCCTGCTGGACCCCAGCGACGTCACCCAGATCCGCGACGAACTCGCCGAGAACCCCGAAGTCTGGTCGGCGATCGACCAGTTGTGGCCGCGGCTGAACCCGCGGCGGCTCGTCGCGGACTTCCTCGCCGCCCCCGAGGGGTACGTCGGCGACGAGGACGCCGACGCGATCCGCCGCCCGGTGACCCGCGCGTGGACCGTCTCGGACGTGCCGCTGCTGGACGAGGCCGCCGAACTCCTCGGCGAGGACGCCCGGTTCGCGCGGGCGCTGGCGGAACGCGAGCGCGAGACGCAGGTCGCTTACGCGCAGGGCGTGCTGGACGTGTCGTACGCGTCGCGGACGTACGAGTTCGACGACAAGGACGACGAGGACAGCGAGGTGCTGTCGGCGCACGACATCATCGACGCCGAGCGGTTCGCCGAGCGGCAGGAGGAGGACGACCACCGCAGCGCCGCCGAGCGCGCGGCGGCCGACCGGACCTGGGCGTTCGGGCACATCATCGTCGACGAGGCGCAGGAGCTGTCGCCGATGGCCTGGCGGATGCTGATGCGGCGCAGCCCGACCCGCTCGATGACCCTGGTGGGCGACCCGGCCCAGACCGCCGAGGCGGCCGGTGTCGGCTCCTGGCAGGACATCCTCGGGCCGTACGTGGAGGACCGCTGGGAGCACACCCGGCTGGGCGTCAACTACCGTACCCCCGCCGAGATCATGGACCTGGCGGCGGCGGTCGTACGTGCCGAGCGGCCGGACTTCGAGCCGCCGCGCTCGGTGCGCTCCACCGGGGTCCGCCCCTGGATCCGCGCCACGGACGACCTCCCGGCCGCGGTGGCCGCTGCGGTGGCCGAACTGACCCCGGCGGAGGGCCGCCTGGCGGTCGTCGCGCCGCGCGGTCTGCACCGCGGGCTGGCCGCCCGTCTGGACGGCGTCACGGCCGACGGCGAGCCCGACCTCACCCGGGCGGTCGTCCTGCTCGACCCCCGCCAGTCGAAGGGCCTGGAGTTCGACTCGGTGCTCGTGGTCGAGCCGGCGCTGTACGGCACGAGCGACCTTTACGTGGCGCTGACCCGGGCGACGCAGCGGCTGGGTGTGCTGCACACGGGGTCGCTGCCGCGGGGGCTGGCGGAGCTGGTCTGAGGCGGCGGCCGCTCGATCGGGCAGTGCACACGGACGCCCGGCCCCGGTTCAGGCGGGGCCGGGCGTGCGGCGTGCGGCCGCGGGGGCGGCTTGCGGGGCGCGTCGAGGTCCGGCTTCGCCGTCGCCGGGTGCGGCGGCGCCGTGGCCGTTCGCGCAGTTCCCCGCGCCCCTTGAGGCGGCTGCCCCCACGTCGGTCACAGAGCTCGGGGAACCTGGGCGACCCCCACCACCGCCGGGTACGGCCTCGCCGCAGGGGCGCGGGGAACTGCGCGACCAGCCCGGACGGCGCGGGACGGAAAGCCGGGGCCAGCCACGCCCGTCAGCCTCGGCCAGAGGGGTTGGGGCACCGAGGCCGACCCCCACCACCGCCGGGTACGGCCTCGTCCCAGGGGTGCGGGGAACTGCGCGACCAGCCCGGACGGCGCGGGACGGAAAGCCGGGGCCAGCCACGCCGGTCAGGCCTTGGTCAGTTCCGGGTGGGGGTCGGGAAGGGCGTCGGTCGCGGGCGTGGCGGCCGTGTCCTCGTCCAGCAGCGTCTTCTCGTCGAACGGCAGCCGGCCCGCGAGCACCTCGGCGACCCGCTCCTTGTCGATCTCCTTGGTCCAGGTGCCCACCAGCACCGTGGCGACGGCGTTGCCCGCGAAGTTGGTCAGGGCGCGGGCCTCGCTCATGAAGCGGTCGATGCCGACGATCAGGCCGATGCCGTCGACCAGGGCGGGCTTGTGGGACTGCAGGCCGCCGGCCAGCGTGGCCAGGCCCGCGCCGGTGACGCCCGCCGCGCCCTTGGAGGCGACCAGCAGGAAGAGCAGCAGCGGGATCTGCTCGCCGACGGACATCGGCGTGCCCATGGCGTCGGCGATGAACAGCGAGGCCATGGTCATGTAGATCATGGTGCCGTCGAGGTTGAAGGAGTAGCCGGTCGGGACGGTGATGCCGACCACCGGCTTGCTGACGCCGAGGTGCTCCATCTTCGCGATGAGCCGCGGCAGCGCGGACTCCGAGGACGAGGTCGACAGGATCAGCAGGAACTCACGGCCCAGGTACCTGAACAGGGTGAGGACGTTCAGCCCGGCGACGAGCCGCAGCAGCACGCCCAGCACCACGAACACGAACAGGAAGCAGGTGACGTAGAAACCGAGCATCAGCACGGCCAGGCTCTTGAGCGCGTCCAGTCCGGCCGAGCCGGTGACGGCCGCGATGGCGCCGAAGGCACCGACGGGGGCGGCCCACATCACCATCGCGAGGACCCGGAAGACCAGACGCTGGATGTGCTCGACGCCGCGCAGGATCGGCTGCCCGGCCGGGCCCATCGCCTGGAGCGCGAAGCCGACGAGCAGCGCGATCAGCAGCGCCTGGAGCACCTCGCCCCCGGTGAAGGCGGAGACGATCGTGGTGGGGATGATGCCGAGCAGGAACTCGGTGGTGTCCTTGGCCTCCGCCGACACCTGCGCCTGTCCCGTCTCCTTGACCGCGTCGGTGACCGCGAGGCCGGTGCCCGGCTCCAGGATGTTGCCGACCAGCAGGCCGATGGCGAGCGCCACCAGCGACATCGCGAGGAAGTAGGCGAGGGCGATACCGCCCACCGCGCCGACCTTGGCGGCCCTGCGGACCGATCCGATGCCCAGCACGATCGTGCAGAAGATGATCGGCGCGATCATCATCTTGATCAGGTTCACGAACCCGGTGCCGATGGGCTTCAGCTCGACCGCGAAGTCGGGGGCGATCAGACCCACGGTGATTCCGAGGGCGACCGCGACGATCACCGCGATGTAGAGGTAGTGCGTGCGGTCCCGTTTCACTTCGGGTGCCGTTACGGGGGTACTGGCGGCCACGGCTGCCCTCCTTGACGTCTTCGTCGGCATCACCGGCGTGCGGCTCACGTCCGGGGTGGGGGAATGCCGTGACTATCTCCCGGCCTGTGAGGGCGGTCACCCTTCCGTTCATTGAGTTCACGTGCGAGGGCATTTACCGCGCCCTCGGGGGGCGGGGCACACTGACGGCATGCGCCCCCGCCTGCCCAGACCCCGCAGCCTGGCCGGACAGCTCTTCGCCGTCCAGGCCGTGCTGCTCGCCGCCGTGGTCGCGGGATACGCCCTGTTCACCTACGTCAGCGACCGCAGCCAGGCCGAGGAGGCCGCGGGCCGGCAGGTCATGGCGGTGGCCGGGTCGGTGGCCGACTCGCCCTCGGTGCGCGCGGCGATCCGCACCTCCGACCCGACCGCGCGGCTCCAGCGGTACGCGCTGGCCGTGGTGCGGGACGCCGACGTCGACTTCGTCACGATCATGAACCCGCGGGGCATCCGCTGGACCCACCCCGACGAGCGGCAGATAGGCAAACGCTTCCTCGGCCATACCGCACCCGCCCAGCGGGGCCGGGCCTTCACCGAGACGTACACCGGAACGCTCGGCCCCTCCGTGCGCGCGGTCGCCCCCGTCATGGACGGCGGCCGGGTCGTCGGCCTGGTCTCCGCGGGCATCAAGGTCGACGCCATCAGCCGACGGGTGTCCGAGCAGCTCACCGCGCTGATCGGCGTGGCGGCCGGGGCCCTGACGCTGGGCGCGATCGGCACGTACGTCGTCAACGCCAGGCTGCGCCGCCACACCCACGGCATGAACGCCACCGAGCTGAGCCATGTGCACGACTACCACCAGGCCGCGCTGCACGCGGTCCGCGAGGGGCTGCTGATGCTGGACGGGCAGTACCGGGTCGCGCTGGTCAACGACGGCGGGCGGGAGCTGCTCGGGGTGTCCGGGGAGGTGGTCGGCCGTTCGGTGGCGGAGCTCCGGCTGCCCGCGCCGCTGACGGGGGCGCTGCTGTCCTCGGAGCCGCGGGTCGACGAGGTCCATCTGACGGCCGACCGGGTGCTGGTCGTGAACACCTCCCCGGTGTCGGGCGGTGAGCGCCGCGGCACGGTGGTGACGCTGCGGGACGTCACCGAACTCCAGTCGCTGACGGGCGAGCTGGACTCCGAGCGCGGCTTCACCCAGGCGCTGCGCTCCCAGGCGCACGAGGCCGCGAACCGGCTGCACACGGTGGTGTCGCTGATCGAACTGGGCCGGGCGCAGGAGGCCGTGGAGTTCGCCACGGCCGAGCTGGAGCTGGCCCAGACGCTGACCGACCAGGTGGTCGCCGCGGTGAGCGAGCCGGTGCTGGCCGCGCTGCTGCTGGGCAAGACCGCGCAGGCGAACGAGCGGGGTGTGGAGCTGGTGGTGTCGCAGGAGGGCGGCCTGGACGACGGGCTGCTGCCGGAGTCGTTGCCGGCGCGGGACCTGGTGACGATCCTGGGCAACCTGATCGACAACGCGGTGGACGCGGCGCAGGGCAGTGTGCGGGCGCGGGTGACGGTGGCGGCCCGCACGGAGGGTTCCTCGGCGTTGGTGCTGCGGGTCACGGACACGGGCGAGGGCGTGGACGCCGCGCACTCCGAGCTCCTCTTCCAGCGCGGCTACTCGACCAAGCCGGCCGGGCCGGGCGGCCGTGGCCTGGGGCTGGCCCTGGTACGGCAGGCCGTGCAGCGCCACGAGGGGACCCTGGCCGTCACCGGGGCGGCGGGCGGCGGGGCGTCGTTCGAGGTACGGCTGCCGCTGCGGGCCGCGACGCTGGACGGGGGCAGGTCATGAGTGCCGACGGGGTCGGTGGGCGAGGGCCGGCCGTGGGCGGGTCCGAGCCCATTCGGGTGCTGGTCGTGGAGGACGACCCGGTCGCCGCCGACGCGCATGTGCTGTACGTGGGGCGGGTGCCGGGGTTCGTCGCCGTCGGCAAGGCGCACACCGGCGCGGAGGCCCGTCGGACGCTGGAGCGCACCGCCGTCGACCTGCTGCTCCTGGACCTGCACCTGCCGGACGTCCACGGGCTGCAGCTGGCCCGCTCCCTGCGGGCGGCCGGGTACCACGCCGACGTCATAGCGGTGACCTCGGCGCGGGACCTGGCCGTGGTGCGGGAGGGGGTGTCGCTGGGGGTCGTGCAGTACGTCCTGAAGCCGTTCACCTTCGCGACCCTGCGCGACCGCCTGGTCCGCTACGCCGAGTTCCGGGGCGCGGCGGGCGAGGCCAGCGGCCAGGACGAGGTGGACCGCGCCCTGGCCGCCCTGCGCGCCCCGGGCCCCGCGGCCCTCCCGAAGGGGCTGAGCGCCCCGACGCTGGAACGGGTGACGGTCGCGCTGCGGGAGGCCGGGGAGGGACTCACGGCCGCGGGGGTCGCGGAGACGGTGGGGATCTCCCGGATCACCGCGCGGCGGTACCTGGAGCACTTGGTGGAGGCGGGACGGGCCGGCCGGAGCCCCTTGTACGGGCAGGTGGGGCGGCCGGAGTTGGTGTATCGGTGGGGGCGGGGGCGTTAGGCGGGGGTAGGGCGGCGGCTTGGTCTCGGGCGTCCGCAGCTTCGTCGCGGGCGTTGGCACGGGTAAAGGCGTCGGCGGCCCGAGCGAGCGCCCGCGCGGAAGCACCCGCGTCGAGAGCGAGAAGCCTCGCCAGTTCCGTCACGGCCCGAAGTCCGGCGTCCCCGCCCGCGCCTTCGGCCAGGGCAGCTGGTAACGCCACGTTCATGGACACCAACGGTACGACGTCAGGCCGGAGTCAGCGCCGGTCCCGCCGGCCTGGTGTAGAGCACGACCTGCACCCCGAGTCCGCAGACGGCCAGCGCCTCCACCACCGACAGCCCGAGCATCAGCCCTCCGCCGTCCCCGCTCGCCCAGAACACCACGAGCGCGGCGAGCGGCACCGCGCAGAACGCGACCAGGTCCACCACGCACTGGATGGCCTTGCGGGAGCGCCGCCGCGCGTCGCGCCGGTGGAAGGACTCCCAGCCGAAGGTGGAGAAGTCGGTGCCCGACGCGGCGGCTTGAGCGAGCCGAGGCCCCAGCTCATCGCGCACGTACAGCCCGATCGCCGAGATCTTCTCGTCGTTGACGAGGTACGTCCATCCCAGCACGACGCACACCGGCGGCAGCGCGAGCAGCATCGCGGGCTCCTTGGCCTGCGCGGCGGCGGCGATGACGGCGGCCACGACCGCGAGGGTGACGTACAGCAGGTTGTCCCGGAACCCGATCCGCGTCTTCTGCTCGTCCTTGACGGTCTGGTACTCGGCGAGCAGCAAATGCCCTACGGTGACGCCCTGTTCTGACACGTGGTCCCCTCCCCCGACGCCGCCCGGCCTCCAGGCACGCCGCCCCACCGTAGCCGCAGCACGCGCGTGCGATCACCGCCCCACCATGCTTCCCGGCCTCGGTGAGCCTCGGGACAGGACAGAAAGCGCTCAGGATCTTGCCGACCAGCTGGAGGACAATCGGCAGGATAGGCAGCATGAGCGAACCTACCGGCAAGTACTCGATCACCATGCCGCGTGACATCGCCGAGGCCGCCAAGGCCCGCAGCGGCCCGTCCGGTCTGTCCGCCTACGTGGCGGCGGCCGTCGCCCGCCAGATCGAACGAGACAACCTCAACGAACTCATCGCCGCCGCCGACGCCTGCACCCGCGCCAACGCACCCGCCGAAGCAGCAGATGCCCGCGCCCAAGCCGCCGCCCTCCCCGAACACTCCCCGCCCCCTGTCAAGGGGTAACCCTCAAGTAACCCCCCGTACAACAAAGACCGTACGTTCGTACAATGCGTGATTGTGTCCGAACAGCCCGTAGTCATCACACCCCCCGCACCCCTACCTTGTCGACCCGTGCACCGATCCACGGCTCAACCGAACCACCCCGGCCCCCCGTTCAACGCGCCAGCCGCCCGCAGACTGAGGGCGGGGCTCGGGATGGGGCCGGAGCACGTCGCGTACGGACTGCGCGCCTCGTACGGGCTCCCCTATGTGACGCCGGACCTCGTCATCGCCTGGGAGCGCGGGGCGCTCACCCCGACCAGCCCCGAACTCACCGCGCTCGCGGGAGTGCTGTGGTGTTCGCCGGGTGAACTGATAGGGCGGCCGCGGACGTTGCGCGAGCACCGGATCGCGCGGGGCCTGGCGCCCGAGGACGTCGCGCGGGCGGTCGGGCACGACCTCGACTCGTATCTGCGGATGGAGGACACCGGGCAGTGGCGCGGCTCCGACCGGCAGGCCGCCGCGCTCGCGGACACGCTGGAGCTCGCGCTGCCCGACCTGGTGACGGTCACCGGACGCGAGGCCAGGCTCGCGGAACTGTTGCGCAGCGCGGTCGCCACCCGCTGGCAGGGCCAGGTCCGCCCGCTGGGCAAGATCGTGCCCCTGGACCGCGGCAGGCTGGAGCACGCGCTCCAGACGCTGTACCAGGAGTACCAGGGGCAGATGGTGGCCACCCTCAGCTGGGGCGGCGGCAACGCGGCCGACGACTCACGGGACGCCGGCCGCGACTACCTCGAGCGGATCGTGGAGCACTTCTGGGCGGCGGTCGAGGGCGGGTCGACGTACCGGTGACGAGGCCGCCGCCGCGGCCTCGCGTCGGCGGCCTCGGACGGTTCCGGAACGGTCCGACGGCCCGGAACGGGCTAGAAGACCGACTCCGCCTCGTCCATCCGGTCCTTCGGGACCGTCTTCAGCTCGGTGACCGCCTCCGCGAGCGGCACCATCTGGACGTCGGTGCCCCGCAGCGCGGTCATGTTGCCGAACTCGCCCCGGTGTGCGGCCTCGACGGCGTGCCAGCCGAAGCGGGTGGCGAGCACGCGGTCGTAGGCGGTGGGGGTGCCGCCGCGCTGGACGTGGCCGAGGATGACCGGGCGGGCCTCCGTGCCGAGCCGGCGCTCCAGTTCGTGGGCGAGGGCGGTGCCGATGCCCTGGAAGCGCTCGTGGCCGAACTGGTCTATGGCGCCCTTGCCGTAGTCCATGGTGCCGTCGGCGGGGTGGGCGCCCTCCGCGACGCAGATGACGGCGAACTTCTTGCCGCGGGAGAAGCGCTCCTCGACCATCTTGACCAGGTCGGAGGGATCGAACGGCCGCTCGGGCAGGCAGATGCCGTGGGCGCCGGCCGCCATGCCGGACTCCAGGGCGATCCAGCCCGCGTGCCGGCCCATGACCTCGACGACCATCACCCGCTGGTGGGACTCGGCGGTGGTCTTCAGCCGGTCCATCGCCTCGGTGGCGACGCCGACCGCGGTGTCGAAGCCGAAGGTGCGGTCGGTGGAGGAGATGTCGTTGTCGATGGTCTTCGGTACGCCGACCACGGGCACGCCCGCGTCCGAGAGCATGCGCGCGGCGGTCAGCGTGCCCTCGCCGCCGATCGGGATGAGGGCGTCGAAGCCGCTGCGCTCGATCAGCTCCTTGGCGTTGTCGCAGGCCGCGCGGAAGCGGTCGCGCTCCAGCCGGGAGGAGCCGAGGATGGTGCCGCCACGGGCGAGGATGCCGCTGACCGCGTTGAGGTCGAGGGCACGGTAACGGCCGTCGAGGAGCCCGGCGTAGCCGTCCTCGAAGCCGATGACCTCGTCGCCGTAGTTGGTGACCGCTCGGTGTACGACCGACCGGATCACCGCGTTCAGGCCGGGGCAGTCGCCGCCCGCCGTGAGAACTCCGATACGCATCGTGTTCTGTCTCCCGCTCAGTGTGAATGCCGATGACCCGGTTCCGATTGTTCCACGTCCCCTGGGGCATCGTCGCCGTCAGCACTTGACGGGCGCCTTATCTATGGAGAGGGGTACTGTCAAGAGGGTTCCGCTCACCTCGGTGGGCGATTTTTGTGACGGCGGCCGGGCCTTTACGGCCGGTGCGGCGCAGGGAAAGCACCCGGAACGACCAAGGCACCACGAAACGGAGAGCTGGCGTGACCCGCAGCGTGTACGTGACCGGTATCGACCGAGGCGACGGCCGCCAGGTCGTCGAGCTGGGAGTGATGGAGCTGCTGACCCGGCAGGTGGACCGGGTCGGTGTGTTCCGTCCGCTCGTCCACGACCGCCCGGACCGGCTCTACGAACTCCTGCGCGCACGCTACCGGCTCTCGCAGGACCCGGCCACCGTCTACGGCCTGGACTACCACGAGGCCTCCGCGCTCCAGGCCGAGCGCGGCACGGACGAGCTGGTCTCCGTGCTGGTCGACCGCTTCCACGCGGTGACCCGCGACTACGACGTCGTCCTCGTCCTCGGCACCGACTTCGCGCACACGCAGCTGCCGGACGAGCTCGCGCTGAACGCGCGCCTGGCGAACGAGTTCGGCGCCTCGGTGATCCCGGTCGTCGGCGGCCGCGGCCAGACCGCGGAGTCGGTGCGCGCCGAGACCCGCAACGCCTTCCGCGCCTACGACACCCTCGGCTGCGACGTGCTGGCCATGATCACCAACCGGGTGGCCCGCGAGGACCGCGACCTGATAGCCGAGCGGCTCGGCTCCCGGCTGCCGGTGCCCTGCTACGTCGTGCCCGACGAGCCCGCCCTGTCCGCGCCGACCGTCTCCCAGGTCTCCCAGGCGCTCGGCGCGAAGGTTGTGCTCGGCGACGACTCCGGGCTCGCCCGCGACGCCCTCGGCTTCGTCTTCGGCGGCGCGATGCTGCCGAACTTCCTCACCGCCCTGACCCCCGGCTGCATGGTCCTCACCCCCGGCGACCGGGCCGACCTGCTGATCGGCACGCTCGCCGCGCACAGCGCCGGCACCCCGCCGATCGCGGGGGTGGTGCTCACCCTCGACGAGGTGCCCGGCCCGGAGGTCCTCACCCTCGCCGAGCGGCTCGCCCCGGGTACGCCGGTGCTGTCGGTGCCGGGGCTCAGCTTCCCCACCGCCGAGCAGCTGTTCTCCCTGGAGGGCAAGCTCAACGCGGCCACCCCGCGCAAGGCGGAGACCGCGCTCGGCCTGTTCGAGCGGTACGTCGACACCGCCGACCTGCTCAAGCGGGTCTCCGCGCCGAGCAGCGACCGGGTCACCCCGATGATGTTCGAGCACCAGCTGCTCGAACAGGCCCGCTCCGGCCTGCGCCGGGTCGTGCTGCCGGAGGGCACCGAGGAGCGGGTGCTGCACGCCGCCGAGGTGCTGCTGCGCCGGGGCGTGTGCGAGCTGACCCTGCTGGGCCCGGTCGAGCAGATCCGCAAGAAGGCCGCCGACCTCGGCATCGACCTCGGCGACTGCCGGCTGATCGACCCGGCGACCAGCGAGCTGCGCGACGGCTTCGCCGAGAAGTACGCGGCGCTGCGCGCGCACCGGGGCGTCACGGTGGAGCTGGCCTACGACGTGGTCTCCGACGTCAACTACTTCGGCACGCTGATGGTGCAGGAGGGCCTGGCCGACGGCATGGTGTCGGGTTCGGTGCACTCCACCGCGGCGACCATCCGCCCGGCCTTCGAGATCATCAAGACGAAGCCGGACACCGCGATCGTGTCCTCGGTGTTCTTCATGTGCCTGGCCGACCGGGTCCTCGTCTACGGCGACTGCGCGGTCAACCCGGACCCGGACGCCGAGCAACTGGCCGACATCGCCGTGCAGTCGGCCGCGACCGCCGCCCGGTTCGGGGTGGAGCCGCGGATCGCGATGCTGTCGTACTCGACGGGCACCTCCGGTTCGGGCGTCGACGTCGACAAGGTGCGCGAGGCGACCGAGCTGGTGCGTGCCCGGCGGCCCGACCTGAAGATCGAGGGGCCCATCCAGTACGACGCGGCCGTGGAGCCGACGGTCGCGGCGACCAAGCTGCCGGAGTCCGAAGTCGCCGGGCAGGCAACGGTTCTGATCTTCCCGGACCTCAATACGGGCAACAACACGTACAAGGCCGTGCAGCGCTCGGCCGGCGCCATCGCCGTCGGGCCGGTGCTCCAGGGTCTGCGCAAGCCCGTCAACGACCTGTCCCGCGGCGCACTCGTGCAGGACATCGTCAACACCGTCGCCATCACGGCGATCCAGGCCCAGTCCTCCGACCAGAAGGCGCCCCAGCAGTGAGCCCGTCGCGTGTCCTCGTCCTCAACTCCGGCTCCTCGTCGGTGAAGTACCAGCTGCTCGACATGCGTGACAGCGCGCGGCTGGCGGTGGGGCTCGTCGAGCGCATCGGCGAGGAGACCTCCCGGCTCGTGCACACCCCGGCGGGCGGGGAGACCCGGGAGTCGTCGGGCCCGGTGGCCGACCACGACGCGGCGCTGAAGGCGGTGGCGGCCGAACTCGCCAGGGACGGGCTGGGCCTCGACTCCCCCGAACTCGCCGCCATCGGCCACCGCGTGGTGCACGGCGGCCGGCGGTTCACCCGGCCGACCGTCGTCGACGACACCGTGCTCGCCGAGATCGAGCGGCTGATCCCGGTCGCCCCGCTGCACAACCCGGCGAACCTCACCGGCATCCGCACCGCCCGGGCACTGCGCCCGGACCTGCCGCAGGTCGCCGTGTTCGACACCGCGTTCCACACGACGATGCCGGAGTCGGCCGCCCGCTACGCCATCGACACCGGGACGGCCGACGCCCACCGCATCCGCCGCTACGGCTTCCACGGCACCTCGCACGCGTATGTCTCCCGCGCGACGGCGAAGCTGCTGGGCCGGGCGCCGCGGGAGGTGAACGTGATCGTGCTGCACCTGGGCAACGGCGCGTCCGCCTCCGCCGTCCGCGGCGGGGTGTGCGTGGACACCTCGATGGGGCTGACCCCGCTGGAGGGGCTGGTGATGGGGACGCGGTCCGGTGACATGGACCCGGCCGTCATCTTCCATTTGATGCGTGTTGGTGAAATGTCCGCCGACGAGATCGACACTCTTCTCAACAAGAAGAGCGGGCTGATCGGATTGTGCGGGGACAACGACATGCGGGAGATCCGCCGGCGCGTCGACGAGGGCGACGAACAGGCGGCGCTCGCCTTCGACATCTACATTCACCGGCTGAAGAAGTACATCGGCGCCTATTACGCCGTTCTCGGCAGGGTGGACGCGGTCGCGTTCACCGCGGGCGTCGGTGAGAACGCGGCCGAGGTGCGGGCCGCGGCCCTGGCGGGCCTCGAGGAACTGGGCCTCCTGGTCGACCCCGGACTGAACGCCGTGCGCGGCGCCGAGCCGCGCCTGATTTCGCCCGAGTACGCTCGCGTCGCCGTCGCGGTGGTACCGACGGACGAGGAACTGGAGATCGCGACGCAGACCTACGCACTGGTCGGACGGTAACGAATTGCGGCTCCACCGGGTGGCACCTGAGCCCACCTGAGCAAAAGGCCACTCATTTGTATCTTCCACCAGACGGAATATTCCGGAGCGAAACAAACGGATAGGATCGCCTCATGCGCCGTTCGAAAATCGTCTGTACTCTCGGCCCCGCGGTCGACTCCCACGAACAGCTCGTGTCGCTGATCGAGGCCGGCATGAATGTGGCCCGCTTCAACTTCAGCCACGGCTCCCACGCCGAGCACCAGGGCCGGTACGACCGGGTCCGTGCCGCCGCCAAGGAGACCGGCCGGGCCATCGGTGTCCTCGCCGACCTCCAGGGCCCCAAGATCCGTCTGGAGACCTTCGCCGAGGGTCCCGTCGAGCTGGTGCGGGGTGACGAGTTCACCATCACCACCGAGGACGTCCCCGGCGACCGGACCATCTGCGGCACCACCTACAAGGGCCTGCCCGGCGACGTGTCGCGCGGCGACCAGGTCCTGATCAACGACGGCAACGTCGAGCTGAAGGTCCTGGACGTCGAGGGCCCGCGGGTGCGGACGATCGTCATCGAGGGCGGTGTCATCTCCGACCACAAGGGCATCAACCTGCCCGGCGCGGCCGTCAACGTGCCCGCGCTGTCCGAGAAGGACATCGAGGACCTGCGCTTCGCCCTCCGGATGGGCTGCGACATGGTGGCGCTGTCCTTCGTCCGGGACGCCAAGGACGTCACCGACGTCCACCGTGTGATGGACGAGGAGGGCCGCCGGGTCCCGGTCATCGCCAAGGTGGAGAAGCCGCAGGCGGTGGAGAACATGGAGGACGTCGTGATGGCGTTCGACGCCGTCATGGTGGCCCGCGGCGACCTGGCCGTCGAGTACCCGCTCGAGAAGGTCCCCATGGTGCAGAAGCGCCTCATCGAGCTGTGCCGCCGCAACGCCAAGCCGGTGATCGTGGCGACCCAGATGATGGAGTCGATGATCACCAACTCCCGGCCGACCCGCGCCGAGGCCTCCGACGTGGCGAACGCGATCCTGGACGGCGCCGACGCGGTCATGCTGTCCGCCGAGTCGAGCGTGGGCGCGTATCCGATCGAGACCGTGAAGACGATGTCGAAGATCGTCGCCGCGGCCGAGGAGGAGCTCCTCTCCAAGGGCCTCCAGCCGCTGGTGCCGGGCAAGAAGCCGCGCACGCAGGGCGGTTCGGTGGCCCGGGCCGCCTGCGAGATCGCCGACTTCCTCGGCGGCAAGGGCCTGGTGGCCTTCACCAAGTCCGGTGACACCGCCCGCCGTCTGTCCCGCTACCGCGCGGCGCAGCCGATCATCGCCTTCACCACCGACGAGTCGACCCGCAACCAGCTGGCGCTCAGCTGGGGCGTGGACTCGCACGTCGTGCCGTTCGTGAACAGCACCGACGAGATGGTCGACCTGGTCGACCAGGAGATGGTCAAGCTCAACCGCTTCAACGAGCACGACATCGTGATCATCACGGCCGGTTCGCCGCCCGGCGTCCCCGGCACCACGAACATGGTCCGCGTCCACCACCTCGGTGGCGGCGGCCGCGACTGACGCGGCGTCCGGACACGGCACAGAGGGCGCCCCTTCCCGGTGGAAGGGGCGCCCTCTGTGTTCTCGCGGCTCCCGGAGCGGCTCGGGAGCGGACGGCTCAGTCGATGAACTGGTGCAGCCCGGGGACGTGCAGGTCGCCGCCGAACTGGCCGGCCTGGATGACCTTCACGTCGGTGAAGTAGATCAGCGGGATGTTCAGCGGCGGCGGGTTCTCCGGGCTGAACGTCACGGGTATCAGGCCGAACAGCTTGCCCGAGATCGACTCCGTGTACATGGTCGTGTCGCCGTTGCGGATGGTCGACGTCGACCCCTTGGCGGCCTGGACGTGGTAGGTCCTGCCGCCGTCCTCGTCCTGGACGAGCTGGTGCAGGTCGCCGATGTCGGTGCCGTCGCTGATGACGTACTTCAGGACCTGCTTGACCTTGCCGCTCGCGGTGCGCACCTCGACGATGCCCTGGTAGTCGGCGCCCTTCAGGAGCAGGGAGCTGGCTTCCAGGCGCCAGGGGCGGTCCGGCAGGGCGGGGACGTTCGCGTACGCGCCCTCGGCGTCGGTGGCGGCCGGGCAGTCCTCGGGGTCGACGCTCTCGGAGGCCGACGGGCTGGGCGAGGCCGTCGCGGTCGCCGACGGCACCTCGGTGGGGGCCTCGGTGACCTCCTCGGCGGTGTCCTCGATCGCGCCCCTGGCGTCCTCGATGACGGTCCTGCCCGTGTCCTCGGCCTTGTCCTCGGCGGACTCGGTCGGGGCGGGGGCCTCGGTGGCCGCGGCCTTCGGCGTCTCCGTGGGCGAGGGAGTGGCGGCCGGGGTGGCCTCCGCCTCGTCGCCGCCGGTGATGAGGTCCTCGAGCGCCTCTCCGATGCCCAGCGGGTCGAGCGGGTTGCCGGTCTCGGTCTCCGACGGGCTGGGGGTCGCGGACGGCTCGGCGGACTGGGGCTCGGTGTCCGTGGAGCCGGCCGGCTCCTCCGGGGCGGTGGTGGGCGCCTCGGGGGTGGCCGTGGGGGACGGGGTGCCGGTGTCCGTGTCGCCGGAGCCGGTGTCGGTCGGTCCGCCGGTGTCGCCGGTGGCGGTCTCCGACGGGGTGGCGGTCGGCGTCGCGGACGGTTCGGCGGTCTTCTCCGCGCCGTCCTGGGTGACCTCGAGGGCCTCGACGCAGGCCTTGTACTCCTCGGCCGAGAGGCGCTTGGGGTCCTGGCCGTCGGCCTGGGCGAGCGGGCCCATGCCGACACCCATCAGGACGGCGGTCGGCATCGCGGCCAGCGCGATGGCCCGTCCGGTGGGCATGTGAAGTCGGGTCAGGAGCGGCTTCTTCGGGGCCGCATGGCGAGGTCCGGTGCGGACGGACGGCTCGGCCGCGTAGTCCTCCGGGCCGAGCGGCTCAGCCGGCACGGTACCTCCCGTTGTCGTTGTCGGGCACGACGTCTTCGCTGTGCTCCCGCGGGGCGGGCACACCGCCCGTACCGTCCTCGGCGGTCTCCGGTCCGGCCTGCGGCTCGGGCTGGGGCCCGGCCGCGGCGTCGGCGTCCGCCCGAGGCAGCGGCGCGGTGGCCGGTGCGGCCGGGACCGCGGCCTCCTTCAGCTTCTTCGCCTTCGCGGTGGGCGAGTCGTCGGTCTCGTCGCCGGGCACCCAGGAGACGGCGAGCGCGCCGCCGACCAGGGACAGCAGGAAGCCGATGACGAAGCCGCCGATGTTGGACACCACCAGCGACACCAGGGCCAGCACGATCGAGGCGACACCGGCGAAGATGCGGGTCGCGTGCTGGAACCACATGGTGAGACCGAGGGTGACCAGAAGGACACCGATGATCAGGGAGCCCGCGCCGGCCGTCGTAGCCATCGTGATGGACATATGGCCGAGCTTGAGGGTGGCGTACGGGAAGTAGGCGATCGGTACACCGCCGAGCATGGTGAACAGACCCGCCCAGAAAGGCCGGTCGCCCCGCCAGGCGCGGAACCGCAGACGCGTCCGGGCGAATGACCCGACGCTCTGGACCGGAGTCTCGGCACTCATGGAAAAACAGCTCCCTGGATCCGGGGGGAAGTACGTACCGGCTGTACCGGCGGGGAGAGATCGAGGTCGACGCGCGTGAAGCGATGCCCGGTGCGGGTGCACCGGGCGGATCGTTCCGGTCCGGGCGGGGAGGCGCGGGCCTCCCCGCCCGGCGGTCAGCTCAAGTACCCGGGGGTACTCGCGCGACGGAGGCTCAGAAGCACTCCATCTTGGAGTCGGTGCCGAGCCGCAGGCTCAGACCGCTCAGCTTGAACGTGCCGGCGGTGGTGGCCCACGCGACCTGCTTGGCGTCGTCGAGGATCGCCGTGTCGGCCTGCTGGGCGAAGCCGCCCGGCAGCACGCCCTTGTCCGTGACGGCCGGACCCTTGTTCTGGTCCTTGACGGCCACACCGATGTCGATGCCCTTGAACGTGGCGTCGGCGTCGAGCTGGGCGATGTCGAGGTAGAGGTTGTCCGCCTCGACCGTCTTGCCGTTGCGACCCGCGTCCAGACGCATGTAGACGGTGCCCAGGAGCGGGATGTCCGTCTTCAGCGACTGGCACATGTCGTTGATCTCGGCGTGCTTGAACGTCGAGATCGCGACCGGGCGCTTGGTGGTCTTGGAGCCGGAGATGTCGGTGTAACCCTCATCGACACCGCCGTACTGGGCGAAGCCGGTGCCCTCCAGGTGACCGGCGCGCACCTTGAAGCTCTGGCCGGAGACGGCGAACGACGCGGCGAGCGCACCCTGCGCCAGACCCACACCGACCGCTGCGGCCGCGGCGACGCTGGGCACCATGACCACAGCGAACCGCTTCCATCTGGTCCCGCCACGAGGCTTGGAACCCATGATTTCCTCCTTCTCGGACGTACATCTCCGGCCCTGACTGCCGCATTGACTGCGGCTCAGCCGGGCAGGGATGGGAGAAGTGCTACGTCCTCGGGAAGGAGAGCGCCCGCTTTCAGCGGCGCGAACCGCGCCTGAATCACCGGCGATCACCCCCGAGCGACAACCACTGGTCGCGCCTGACACGCATCACGCACAACCTTGCTGGACAGGCTTCACCGAGCGGCGAAGACCCCCCTGCCCAAGAGCCGGCTCCACTGCCGCCGGCCCTGCTCGGTGGGGACCCAGGAACTCCCGCGTCCCGACCGGCTGTCGGGGGTGGGAAACGGACCGAGCGTGGCCGATCGTGGTGCATTCTCGCCGTCGGCACAAGGGGGTTCGTTACTCGCTAGTAACGGCCGGATAACCGAACAACGACCCACGGATCTCGGTCGGCGACGGAGTGTGTCAGATGGGGGCGGGACAGAACTATTGATTACTGGACGGAACCAGACAGACGAACGACTTGGACTTACTTGAAGTAACAGCGGCCGCGATTACCAAGATTTGGCAAAGCGCGGCCGCCTTCCAGCCTCGGGGGCAGCTTCAGCCACTCCGGCACCAGCGCCGTGAGCTCGGGGAACCGCCCGTTCCAGCCCGGTAAGTCCCTTTAGAACAAGGCCCGTGCGAGGGCCCGGCGCGCCGCGGCGACCCGCGGGTCCTCCGCCCCGACGACCTCGAACAGCTCCAGCAGCCGCAGCCGTACGGTGTCCCGGTCGTCACCCACCGTGCGCCGGACGGCGTCGATGAGCCGCCCGAAGGCGTCCTCCACATGCCCGCCGACGAGATCCAGGTCGGCGGCGGCGATCTGCGCCTGGACGTCGGCCGGCTTCTCGGCGGCGTCCCGGCGCACCTGCTGCGGGTCGAGGCGCTGCACCCGCTGGAGCAGTTCGGCCTGCGACAGACCGAGCTTCGCCTCCGGGTGGGCCGGGTCGTCGGCCAGCACGTTCTTGTACGCCTGCACCGCGCCGCCCAGGTCGCCCGCGTCGAGCGCCTGCGCGGCCGCGTTGAGCAGGGCGTCGTAGGGGCCGGCCGGCATCTCGGCGGGCGGGGCCGCCGTACCCGGTTCGGCGTCCGGGTCGACGACGAGGCCGGTCAGACCGAAGCGCTGCTCGGCGACCTGCACCAACTGGTCGAGGGTCTGGCGGATCTGGGCCTCGCCCGCAGCTCCCTGGAAGAGCGGCAGTGCCTGTCCCGCGACGACCGCGAAGACCGCGGGGATCCCCTGGACCCCGAACTGCTGCATCAGCATCTGGTTGGCGTCGACGTCGATCTTCGCGAGCAGGAAGCGCCCGTTGTACTCGACCGCCAGCCGCTCCAGGACCGGGCTCAGCTGCTTGCAGGGCTGACACCACTCGGCCCAGAAGTCGATGACGACCGGGACCTCGGCGGAGCGCTGGAGGACTTCCTGCTCGAAGCCCGCCTCATCGACGTCGATGACCAGGTCGGCGGGGGACACGGCCCCGCCTCCGCCCTGCCGGGCGGTTTCGGCGCGCGTCTGCTCGGCCTTGGCCTTGGCCTCCTGGGCCGCCTTGACCGCGGCGAGGTCGACGACGCCGCTCATGGACATGTTCCGTGGCTGCATGCGCCTATCCTCCCCCGTACCCGCGCGTCAGTGAAAAAACGTCGCGAAAGCGGGCTCCGGCCCGCCCCTCCGCCGTTGACGCCGGGTCCCCACCCGCGCCCTGCGGAGGTCGCCCCGTGCACGTCCAGCAGGGGTCGCCGTCCAGCTTTCGCTACGAGTCGTAGCGTAATGGTGTCGAGGTCTCCCGTGGGGCCCCGTACCCGGTGATCTGCCTCACTGCCGCGGGCGGCGCCGTGTGCGCGGCGGCGGTCTATGGTCTTGGGATGCAAAGCCGCACCCCAGCCGTCCGAGGCCGTCCCCGCAGCGCCGCCGCGGACACGGCGATCCTCGCCGCGACCCGTGCGGCCCTGGTGGAGCTGGGGTGGTCCAAGCTCACCCTGGGAGACGTGGCGACGCGGGCGGGGGTTGCGAAGACGACGCTCTACCGCCGCTGGGCGGGCAAGAACGAGCTCGTGTGCGACGCGGTCGCGGAGCTGTTCGACGAACTGCGGCTGCCGGACCGGGGGTCGCTGGCGGCGGACATCGAGGGCGTGGTGCTCCAGTTCGCCGCGATCCTGGCTCGACCGGAGGCCAAGAGCGGGCTGATGGCGGTGGTCGCCGAGTCCACGCGGGACGATGCTCTGCGCGAGCGGATCCGGGCGTCGATCGTGGAACGGCAGAAGTGTCTCGTGACCGAGGGGCGTGAGCGGGCGCAGGCGCGGGGGGAGTTGGCCGCGGAGGCCTCCGCGGAGGAGGCCGCCCGGACCGCCGACCTCATCTTCGACATGGTCGCCGGGGCGGTGGTCCATCGCACGCTCGTGAGCGCGGAGCCGGCGGACGAGGAGTGGGTACGAAGCTTCACCCGGATCCTGCTTCTGGGCCTGCCCGGAGCGGAACAGCCCACCCCTTCCTGAGGCCCGGAGCCGCCGCGGATTCGGGTGCGGGTCGTGGGTGGCCGGTCGCGCAGTTCCCCGCGCCCCCAGGGCGACACCGCCCCAGCCGCGGGCAGGCGTGCGGCCAGGGGCGGCACGGGTGGGCGCTGGGGGTCCCCCTCCGGGGGAGGCACCTCGCTGACGCCGAGCCGCGCACCGCCCCGCCTGCCGACGCCGAGTCAGGTGCGGGTCGTGGGTGGCCGGTCGCGCAGTTCCCCGCACCCCTTCCCAGCCGCGGGCGGGCGGCACCTCGCTGAGGCTGAGCCCTGAGGGCGCTCAGAAGCCCGGGGGTTCTGTGTAGACGCCCCACTCCTCGCGGAGCGCTTCGCAGATCTCGCCCAGCGTCGCCTCCGCGCGAACCGCGTCCAGCATGGGGCCGATCATGTTGGACCCGTCCCGCGCGGAGACCAGCATCGCGCCGAGCGCGGCCCGCACCGCCGCCTCGTCGCGTCCCGCGCGCCGGTCCCCCAGCACCCGCACCTGCTCCCGCTCGACCTCGTGACTGACGCGCAGGATCTCCAGATCGCCCGTCACCGAACCGGTGTTGACGTTGACGCCGACGACCCGCTTCTCCCCCTTCTCCAGGGCCTGCTGATAGCGGAACGCGGACTCGGCGATCTCGCCGGTGAACCAGCCGTCCTCGATGCCGCGCAGGATGCCGGAGGTGATCGGACCGATGGGGTGCCGTCCGTCGGGGTGGGCGCGCAGCCCCCGTTCCTTGATCCGGTCGAAGATCTTCTCGGCGTCGGCCTCGATACGGTCCGTGAGCTGCTCGACGTACCACGAACCGCCCAGCGGATCGGCGACGTTGGCGACGCCGGTCTCCTCCATGAGGACCTGCTGGGTGCGCAGCGCGATCTCCGCCGCCCGCTCGCTCGGCAGGGCGAGGGTCTCGTCGAGGGCGTTGGTGTGCAGGGAGTTGGTGCCGCCGAGGACCGCGGCCAGGGCCTCCACCGCCGTACGGACGACGTTGTTGTACGGCTGCTGGGCGGTGAGGGAGACGCCCGCGGTCTGGGTGTGGAAGCGCAGCCACTGCGACTTGGCGGACTCGGCCCCGTAGACGTCCCGCATCCAGCGGGCCCAGATACGGCGCGCGGCACGGAACTTGGCGACCTCCTCGAAGAAGTCGAGGTGCGCGTCGAAGAAGAAGGAGAGCCCGGGCGCGAACGCGTCGATGTCCAGGCCGCGGCTGAGGCCGAGCTCGACGTAGCCGAAGCCGTCGGCGAGCGTGTAGGCGAGCTCCTGCGCGGCCGTGGCCCCGGCCTCGCGGATGTGGTAGCCGGAGACGGAGAGCGGCTTGTAGGCGGGGATGTGCTCGGCGCAGTGCTCCATGAGGTCGCCGATGAGACGGAGGTGGGGCTCGGGCTGGAAGAGCCACTCCTTCTGGGCGATGTACTCCTTGAAGATGTCCGTCTGGAGCGTGCCGTTGAGGACGGACGGGTCCACGCCCTGGCGCTCGGCGGCCACCAGGTACATGCAGAAGACGGGGACGGCGGGGCCGCTGATCGTCATGGACGTCGTGACGTCGCCGAGCGGGATGTCCCGGAAGAGGACCTCCATGTCGGCGGCGGAGTCCACGGCCACACCGCAGTGTCCGACCTCGCCCAGTGAGCGGGGGTCGTCGGAGTCGCGGCCCATGAGCGTCGGCATGTCGAAGGCGACGGACAGCCCGCCGCCGCCGTGGCCGAGGATCATCTTGTAGCGCTCGTTGGTCTGCTCGGCGTTGCCGAACCCGGCGAACTGCCGGATGGTCCAGGTCCGCCCCCGGTAACCGGTGGAGTGCAGACCACGGGTGAAGGGGTACTCCCCCGGCCAGCCGATCCGGTCGAAACCGTCGTACACATCCCCCGGCCGCGGCCCGTACACCGGCTCCACGGGATCCCCGGAGAGCGTGGTGAAGTCACCCTCACGCTTGCGCGCGGCGTCGTACCGGGCCTGCCAGCGTCGGCGACCCTCGTCGATGGCGTCAGCGTCCATACCGTCGAATTTACTAGGACGTCCAAGTAAGCGTCGACGTGAACCGCCGCGAGTCGCTCACGGCGGTATCGGTCAGACCTTGACGGGATCGGCCTGCGCGCCGCTGACCAGCGGAAGCGTTTCTTCGGCGATCTTGCGCTCGACGAAGAAGGCGGCGAAGGGGATCGTGCCGGACACCAGCACCCACAGCAGCTTGCCGAACGGCCACCTCGCCTTGGAGCCCAGGTCGAAGGCGAAGATCAGGTAGATGATGTAGAGCACACCGTGCACCTGGGAGACCGCGAAGGTCACGTCCTCGCCGACCTCGAAGCCGTACTTGGCCACCATGCAGGCACAGAGAACGAGCAGCATGACGGCGGTCACATACGCCATGACGCGGTAGCGGGTCAGCACGCTGGATTTCATGGCAATGAGCGTAACCGCCCGGAAAACCGTCGCTCACGCGGGGAGCGTGTGATGCTTCTCGTGCTCTGCGCCGCGGCTCGGAACACTCGCGCGGCGGGGACGGCGGCCGGCCGGCGCCGCGGGCCTACTCCTCGTCGAAGTCCCCCGCCGAGATCCGCAGCGGCCTCAGCATCGCGAAGATCTCGGCGCATTCCTCCGCGTCGTAGACGCCGAGGCCGAAGTCCATGGACATCAGGTCGCGGGTGGCGGCGTCGACGACCTCGCGGCCCTTCTCGGTGACGGAGGCGAGGGTGCCGCGGCCGTCGTTGGGGTTGGGGCGCTTGTCGACCAGGCCGGAGCGCACGAGACGGTCGACCGTGTTGGTGACGGACGTGGGATGGACCATGAGGCGCTCGCCGATCTTGGACATCGGCAGCTCCCCGGCCTTGGAGAAGGTGAGCAGCACGAGCGCCTCGTAGCGCGCGAACGTCAGCCCGTACGGCTTGACCACGGCGTCGACCTCGGCGAGCAGGATCTGGTGGGCCCGCATGATCGAGGTGATCGCGGCCATGGACGGCACGCCACCCCAGCGCTGCTTCCAGAGCTCGTCGGCGCGCGCGATGGGGTCGAAGGGGAGACTGAGCGGCTTGGGCACGGCAACAGACCTTACCGGCCGGTCATTATGCGGTCAGCTCCGTCTCGCGTTTCGGGCGGGTGCGCGTGACCTGGGCCGAAGGCGGTGGGGCTCGGCGCGGTGCCGCCGGAGCCGGACCTCTCGTGGGACTCGGCCATACGGCGGTGACCGACTTGCACCTTACGTGACACATGTTCCGATTGTGCGACGATGGGTGACGGCACGTCACCTCCGTCCAGGGAGCAGCATGACCCGGCCGACCTCCACGCTCGCGGCCCTGGCCGCGCTCGCCGCCCTCGCCCTCACCGCGGGCTGCTCCTCCGCGCCCGGCCTCGACGAGGCCTCGGTCGCCGGGGCCGCCTCCCGCAAGGTGGGCACCGCGCCCGCCTCGCCGTTCTGGGTCGACCCGGACAGCGCGGCCGCCCGGCAGATCGAGCGGTGGCGGCGGGAGGGCCGCGCCGGCGACGCCGAGGTGCTGCGGCGCATCGCCGACCGGCCCGCCGCGATGTGGCCCACCGGGGAGACGGACCCGGCCCCCGCCGTGCGGGCCGCGGCCACGGCGGCGCGCGGCACCGGGCAGACCCTGGTCCTCGCCGCGTACAACATCCCCCACCGGGACTGCGGTCAGCACTCCGCGGGCGGGGCCGTGGACGCCGACGCCTACCGGGCCTGGATCGGGAGTCTCGCCGACGCCCTCGGTGACGCCCGGGCCCTGGTGGTCCTGGAACCGGACGCGGTCGCCCACGTCGTGGACGGCTGCACGCCCGCCGAGTACCACGCCGAACGCGAGAGCCTGCTCGCCGAGGCCGTCGCCCGGCTCAAGCGGCAGCCCGGCACCCGGGTGTACCTGGACGCGGGCAACCCGTCCTGGATCCAGGACCCCGCGAAGCTGGTCGAACCGCTGCGGCGGGCCGGCGTCGACGCCGCCGACGGCTTCGCGCTGAACGTCTCCAACTTCCAGCCGGACGACGTCACGACGGCGTACGGGCTCCGGCTCTCGCAGGAACTGGGCGGCAAGCACTTCGTCGTCGACAGCAGCCGCAACGGCAACGGCCCGCTGGACGGCGTCTGGTGCAACCCGCCCGGCCGGGCGCTGGGCACACCGCCCACCACCGAGACCGGTGAGCCGGCGCTGGACGCCTATCTGTGGGTGAAGCGGCCCGGCGAGTCCGACGGCACCTGCGAGGGCGGGCCGGCCGCCGGGCGGTGGTGGCCGGAGTACGCGCTGGCGCTGGCCCGCAACTCCGCCTCCTAGGACTTCAGCCGACCTGGAGCCACTTCGCCTCGGACGGCGTGCCCTCGGCGTCCGTCACGAACAGCATGTACCAGCCGGGCGGCACCAGCGCGGGGTCGTCCGGCACCGTGAAGGTCACCGAGTCGCCTGCCTTGGTCATGCCCAGCTCGATCGAACGCTGCTCGACGTCCGTGGTGTGGGTGACCGCGCTCGGGCGCATCAGACGGGCCTTGGCGATCCGCTCGGGATGGCCGGTCCGGTACGTCACCGTGCGCCCGGCGTCCAGCTGCTGCGGGCCGTCCGCCAGTTCGGGCCGGCCGGCGGCGTTGCGGTGCAGCGCGGGCGGGGTGAAGACCTCCATCCGCTGCTCGAAGTGGCCCAGCTTGGTGTTCTGCTGGTCGTCGAAGAGCGGGTCCGATCCGAAGGTGGCGACCCGTCCGTCGGGCAGGAGCAGCGCCTCGGAGTGGTAGTTGCGTCCGACCGTGGGGTCCGCCGCCGCGCGGAAGGCGTTGGTCCTCGGGTCGTAGAACTGCGCCTTGAGGATGTTGCTGGCGCTGCGGCCGCGGTAGTCCTCGGAGCCGTTGGCGGTGAAGACGGTGTCGTCCGGCATGATCACGCTGTTCAGATAGCGCGTGCCCTGCGGCAGGTCGGGGCCGTCCTCGAAGACCGGGTTCGCCTTCTTGAGGTCGACGACCGCCGTGCGCGGGGTCGACCTCTTCGACTCGCCCACGCCTCCGCCGCCCAGGATCATCACCTTCTGGTCCTGCGCCGGGGGCAGCAGCAGCGAGGAGGAGGTCTCGGTCTCGTCGGCGTCACGCAGACCGGGGACCTTGGTGAAGGTGTTGGACTCCAGGTCCCAGATCCCGGGCTCGCGGCCCTGGTCCGCCGGGCCGTAACCGGCGTTGGAGGCCGAGTAGAACAGCTTGCCGCCCCGGGTGAGGAACAGCGCCGGGTACGTCGGGAAGTACCGCTTGGGACCCGGCGTCCAGGTCTTGCTCACCGGGTCGTAGATCTCGTTGTCGCCGGGGTCGATCGCGCCCACGTCGTTCAGGCCCGAGACCGCGAGGACCCGGCCGTCGGCGAGGCCGACCAGGGTCGGGTACCAGCGGGCCTTGTCCATCGGGTCGACGGGCAGGTACCGCTCGGCGACCGGGTCGAACTCGTAGGCCGCGCGGATGCCCTGGAAGTCCTGCTTGTCGAGGGTGATCTTCTCGGACAGACCGTAGGTGTTGGCGGCGTCCTTGCCGCTCAGGCCGACGATCGAGTACTGCGCCTGCCTGTCGGCGACGGACCGCGGGCCCTTCTTCACGGCCTCCACGAACACCCGCGCCTCGCCGGCCGTGACCTTCGTCCGCCAGGGCTGCATCACCCCGCGCGCGTCGTACGTGATGTCGAAGGCACGCTCGGCCTTCGGCACGGTGACGTCGAACCGGGTGACGTACTCGACGCCGGCCGGGGAGCGGAAGCGGGTGCCCTTCTTGAGGTGCACGGCCTTGTCGGGGCTCTCGTTCTTCACCCGCATGCCGCCGCCCGCGCGGTCCACCTCGCCGTCGAGCAGCTCGTAGCGCGCCGTGCCGCCCGCGACCAGGAGCCGACCGTCGGGGAGCTGCGCGTGACCCGAGCAGAAGAAGTCGTCCGGGGTGGGGATCTCCTTGAACGTGTTCGCCTTCGGATCCCACAGGACGGTGTCGAAGTCGCCCTTGTCGAACTTGCGCTGCTCGTTGCCCGAGCCCGCGATGATCAGCACCTTCCCGGTGTGCAGCAGGGCCGCGTGGATGGCGTTCGTCCGGTACTCCTCGGGGATGGAGACCTGGCTCCAGGAGCCGTAGCGCGCCTTGTACCCGGGCTGGGCGATCTTGTACGCGTGGTACTTCTCGCCCGCGAAGTCCAGCACGGCCGGGGCGTTCAGGCCCGCCAGGATCGCGATGCCGCCGATGCTCAGTACGGTTCGCCTGGTCCTCTGCGAAGGTTGGTAGGCCATGGCCTAGTTCTCTCCTGTCGTCGTACCGGGCGTCTGGGCGGGGGCGCCGCTGGCGAGCGCGGGTTCCGTGCCGTCGGGGTGGAGGGGGGTCGTGGCCGTCGCGGTGGCGGACGTGGGCGCGTTCGCGGCAGTACGGGTGCGGGGCCGGTGTGGTGCGCGGGCCGCCGCCCGGCTCGACAGCCAGACCACCACCGGGGCCAGGGAGATGGCCGTCGCCAGGACCGCCCAGGTGCGCATCGCCGCGTGCGTGTGGCCGAGGACGACCGAGGCGGCGAGGGAGACGGCGAGCAGCGCCGCCCACGCCAGATGGATACGGAAGGTCAGCAGGCGGTCCGCGCTCGTGTCGCCGCCCTTCGGCGTGACCACGAACCGGCTCGGGCGGCCCGCGACGGCCTCGCCGAGCGACTTGAGATAGATCGGCGCCGACAGCGCCGACATCGCCATGCCCGCGAGACCGCCGGAGCCCTCCGGCTCGTGCGGCGAGACGTTGTGCCGGCGGTTCCAGAGGTAGAGGCCGACCTGGAGCGCTGCGGCGTCGCTGTAGAGCATCAGCCAGACCGAGGCGGCGACCTGGGTGCCGGAGGCGCCGAACCAGAGGAACAGCACGCAGCTGAGGATGCCGAGGAGCCAGTTGACCGCCGTCATCGGGTAGTAGACGAGCATCAGCGTGTACGAGAAGAGGCGGCCCGGCGGCATCGTGAACGGGGCCTTCCAGTACTGCTTGAACAGGGTCTCGTAGGTGCCCCTCGACCAGCGCATCTGCTGGGTGAAGAAGTCCGTCCACGAGGCCGGGCCCTCGCCGACGGCGAGCACGTCCGGGGTGTAGACCGAGCGCCAGTGGTTGCGGGTCCCCGGGTTGCGGCGGCGGTGCAGCTCGAAGCCGGTCGCCATGTCCTCGGTGACGCTGTCCTGGAGGCCGCCGATCTGGAGCAGGGCCTCGACGCGGACGACGTTGTTCGTGCCGACGAACATCGGGGCGCGGTAGCGGTTGCCCGCGCGCTGGATCAGCGCGTGGAAGAGGAACTGCTGGGACTCGGCGGCCTTGGTGACGGGGTTGTGGTAGTTGCCGTACACCTGCGGGCCGACGACGAAGGCGACGTCCGGGTCGCGGAAGTAGCCCATCATCCGCTCCAGGAACTCCGGGAGCGGGACGTGGTCGGTGTCCACGGAGGCGAAGAACTCGTACGCGTGACCGTGCCGGGCGAGCCAGGCGTTGTAGTTGCCGTGCTTGGTGCGGGCCTTGTGGGCTCCGCTGTCGGCGTTCCACTCCGGGACGCCGTGGCGGGTGAAGTGGTGCACGCCGAGTTCCGCGCAGAGTTCCCTGGCGCCGTCGTCGTCGCCCTCGTCGAGGAGCCAGACGTCGACGGGGCCGGCGTGGGTGACCCGGACCGCGGCCTCCAGCGTGGCGCGGACCATGGCGAGGGGTTCCTTGCCGGGGACGTACGTGGTGAGGAAGGCGACGCGGGTGCCGGGCTCGGGGACGACGGGGACGGGGTCGCGGGCCACGAGGGTCGCGTGCGCGACGGAGGCGACGTTGACGACCATGAACAGCTCGATGAGCCCGATGGCTATCAGCATCACGATGTCGAGCCCGACCATCCACTGCTCGCCGGCCTCGCGCTCGACCCAGTGGGTGGGCCAGACGAGGTAGACGAGGAGGAGGCCGGTGACGAGCGGGGCGAGGCTCATCAGGGCGACGGCTCGTATTCGGTGGGGCTCGCGGGAGAGGAGAGAGGTGTACCGCACGCGGTAGGCGGTGCCGTGGCCGGGCTCGGTCAGGGGTCCGGCCAGTCGGCTGTGGCTGTCGTAGTCGTAGCCCTCCGGTCGCACGGCTTCCCTCCCGTCGGTGAGGAGCGATCGGTCTGGGTCGGACCGCTCAACTACTCACACAAAAAGGGAGACGACGGGGCGTGTCGAACGGGATGCGCCCAGGCGGGTGCCTACGGCGGCCCGTTGGTGTGGCCCACCCCACCGACAACTGGCACGAACCCGCCCGGTGGCGTATCAGCCGTCGGTCTTCTGGGCGCGGCTATCGCCCGTGGGTGGCGCGCCGCGCGTGGGCGTGTCCGCCCGCCTGCTGGCGGTGGATGGCGCGCCTCACGTCGGCGTGTCCGCCCGCCCGGTGCCGGTGGGTGACGCGCCTCACCTGGGCGTGTCCGCCCGCCTGCTGGCGGTGGATGGCGCGCCTCACGTCGGCGTGTCCGCCCGCCCGGTGCCGGTGGATGGCGCGCCTCACCTGGGCGTGTCCGCCCGCCCGGTGCCGGTGGGTGGTGCGGGGCCGGGGCGGGGGGTGTCCGTCCTCGGTCCGCCGATCCGGTCCCCTACGGGGGCTCTGGTGTCTGACGGCGGCCGCTGCGGGCGGACACCCCCCGCCCCGTCCCCTCCCCGCCGTACGCGGCTGACGGCCCCGCCCGTGGGCGCTTCGCGTCGCACGCGTCTCCCGTCCTCGTCCGTGGCGCCGCGTGCCGTACGCGTCTTCCGTCCTCGTCCGTGGCCGCCGCGGGCGGACACCCCCCCCCGCCACGCCCGTGCCCCTCCACGCCGTCCGCGACCGCCTGCCGCCGCGGGCATGCGTGCCGCCAGGGACGGCACGGGCGGGCGCTGGGGTCCCCCCTCCGGGGGAGGCACCTCGCTGACGCCGAGTCGCGCGGCGCCCCGCCCTCAGCAACCACCGGGCGGTACGTCGCTGACGCCGAGCTGCGCACCGCCCTCAACCCCGCCCCGCTACTCCGCGAGGTACCGCTCCACCCTGTCGACCTTGGCCGTGAGGCCGTCCGTCACCCCCGGACGGATGTCCGCCTTGAGGACGAGGGAGACCCGAGGCGCCCGCGCCTCGACCGCGGCCACCGCCCGCTTCACGACGTCCATGACCTCGTCCCACTCCCCCTCCACGGACGTGAACATCGCGTCCGTCCGGTTGGGCAGCCCCGACTCCCGGACGACCCGGACCGCGTCGGCGACGTACTCCCCCACGTCCTCGCCGACGCCGAGCGGCGTCACGGAGAAGGCGACGATCACGCGCCGACCACCCCTTCCTTGCGGGCGCCGGAGGCGATCAGCGCGTCCTCGGACTCGCGGCGCAGCCTGCGGTCGGCGAAGAAGCCGCCGGTGGGCAGGACGGAGAGGGCGAAGTAGAAGGCGGCCGTCTGGAAGGACCACTTCGCGCGGTTCCAGGCGTCGAGCCAGAAGAGCACGTAGAGGACGAAGAGGAGGCCGTGGACGGCACCCATGACCGGCACCGCGTTGAAGTCCGTCGTGCGCTTGAGCACCGAGCACACGAGCAGCAGCAGGAAGGACACGGCCTCGGGGGTCGAGACCAGGCGGAGCCGGCGCAGGGCGGAGGCGGTCTTGATGTCCACGGTTCACCTTCGGTGGGAGAGTCATCGACAGTTTGTGAACGAGTGCACAAACGCGCTGCCATTGTGGCAAACGCCGGCGCGGCCCCGGCGCGGGGGGCCCGTCGGCGGGGCCCCCTCGGGGTCCGGTCAGGGTCGGTCTCCGCCCCAGGGCCCTGTCCGGGACGCCCGGCCCCGGGCTACCGTCCCTGCGTGGCGATGTTCCGACTTCAGGGAAGCAAGGTCCTCGCCGTCGACGTGACCGGAGACGCCGTGAAGGCGAAGAACGGCTCGATGGTCGCGTACGACGGGCAGATGGCCTTCAAGAAGCTGAGTGGTGGAGGGGAGGGGCTGCGCGGGATGGTGACCCGGCGGCTCACCGGTGAGCAGATGACGGTGATGGAGGTGAGTGGGCAGGGGACGTGCTGGTTCGCCGACCGGGCTTCCGAGATCAGTCTCGTGAACCTCCAGGGGGACAAGCTGTTCGTGGAGAGCAGCAATCTGCTGGCCACCGACGCGGGTCTGCGGACCGGCACGACGTTCACCGGCCTGCGCGGCGCCTCCCAGGGCAACGGGCTGTTCACCACGACCGTCGAGGGGCACGGGCAGGCCGCGATCACCTCCCACGGGCCGGCCGTGGTGCTGCGGGTCAGCGCGCAGTACCCGCTGACCGTCGACCCGGGGGCGTACGTCGCGCACCAGGGGAATCTGCGGCAGTCCTTCCAGTCGGGTGTGACCTTCCGCACACTCGTGGGTGAGGGCGGCGGCGAGGCGTTCCAGATCCGGTTCGAGGGGGACGGCCTGGTGTACGTGCAGCCGAGCGAGCGCAACACGATCGCGGGGGACGTCTGATGGCCTTCCGCGAGATCAACTCCAAGATGGTGGAGGCCACCGTCGCGCCCGGGCAGCGGCTGTTCAGTCAGCGCGGCGCGATGCTGGCGTACAAGGGGGACGTGACCTTCACCCCCAACTCGGCCGGCGGCCAGGGCGGGATCATGTCGATGATCGGGCGGCGGGTGGCGAACGAGGACACTCCGCTGATGACCGTCGAGGGCAGCGGCACCGTGTTCTTCGGGCACGGCGGTCACCATGTGCAGATCATCCGGCTGGGCGGGGACACCCTGCATGTGGAGGCGGACCGGCTGCTCGCCTTCGAGGGCACGCTGGAGCAGTCGACGGTGTTCCTCGGCTCCCAGGGCGGGGTCATGGGCATGGTGCGGGGGCAGGTGAGCGGGCAGGGACTGTTCACCACCTCCCTGCGCGGGCACGGGGCGGTGGCGGTGATGGCCCACGGGGGCGTGTTCGAGGTGCCGATCACCCCGCAGCGGCCCGTGCACGTGGACCCGCAGGCCTACGTCGCCCACAGCGGCGACGTGCGCAACAAGCTGTCGACGGCGCTGGGCTGGCGCGACATGGTGGGCCGCGGCTCGGGTGAGGCGTTCCAGCTGGAGCTCAGCGGCAGCGGCACGGTGTACGTCCAGGCCTCGGAGGAGAAGCTGTGACCGGCTACCCCGGCGCGGGTCCCGTCGTGTACGACCCGATGACCCTGCCCACCGACGACAACGTCGACAAGTACACCTTCTGCGTGGAGCTCAAGGGCTCCCAGTGGTTCATGCAGAAGGGGAAGATGATCGCCTACTACGGGTCGATCGAGTTCAACGGCATCGGACACGGACGTTTGGACCGGCTTGTCCGTACGTCGTTCCATTCGCCTCTGCACGCGTCGGACTGGGTCGTGGCCGAGGGCTCGGGCAAGATGCTGCTCGCCGACCGGGCCTTCGATGTCAATTCATACGACCTTGACAACGGCAACCTGACCATTCGCTCCGGCAATCTGCTCGCTTTTCAGCCAACTCTGGCACTGAAGCAATCCATCGTGCCGGGATTTCTGACGCTGATCGGAACCGGCAAGTTCGTCGCCGCATCTAACGGCCCGGTGGTGTTCATGGAGCCGCCGATCCGGGTGGATCCGCAGGCTCTCGTCGGCTGGGCCGACTGCCCCTCGCCGTGCCATCACTACGACCATGGCTATATGGCCGGTGTGATGGGCGGTCTACGTGCGCTGACGGGTCTCGGCGGAGCCTCCGGGGAGGAGCACCAGTTCGAGTTCGTCGGAGCCGGCACGGTCCTGCTGCAGTCGTCCGAGGCACTGATGGCCGAGCAGGCGACGGGGACCGTTCCGCATCAGGCGGGGGTACCGGGCGGCGGGGCGCCCGGTGGCCAAGGCGTACCGCGCCTTCCCGGACAGCTGGGAGACCTCCAGCGTCGCTTCGGGCTGTGAGCGGTAGTCTGCGGAGTGTGACATCGAACGCGTGCACGCCGTCACACCACCGCCGATAGTACGCCTTTCAACTTCTTAGGTAGACTTCAATCATGGAGACCGAAACGGCCACGCGCTGGCTGACCGATGCGGAGCAGTGCGCCTGGCGCACCCACCTGGAGGTCAACAGGCTGTTGACATATCAGCTCGAAAAGGACCTGCAGCCGTTCGGCCTGACGATGAACGACTACGAGATCCTGGTGAACCTCTCCGAGTCGGAGGACCTCCGGATGCGGATGAGTGACCTCGCCTCCGCCACCCTCCAGTCCAAGAGCCGTCTCTCGCACCAGATCACGCGCATGGAGAACGCCGATCTGGTGCGCCGGGAGAACTGCGAGTCCGACCGCCGCGGGCTGTACGCGGTCCTCACCGAGCACGGTATGGAGACCATGCAGCGGGTCGCACCGCACCATGTCTCCTCCGTGCGCCGGCACTTCATCGACCTGCTCTCCGAGGACGCGCTCGGTGAGCTCGACAAGTCCCTGAAGCCGATCGCGGAGCATCTGCGCGGTCAGCGCGGCCGCCCCTGAGGCAGCCGCGACGAGGCCTCGCACGTGCCGGGCGGCGACCGGACAGGACACCGCACGGGGGCTTCGCAACCGCGTATCGGCAACGGCTGCCGCGGGGAACCGGCAGCGGTAGCGGCCTCGGCGGCGGCCGGGTGACCGGCCCTGCCCAGGGCATGCCGAGGGCCCCTGACGCAGCACGCGTCAGGGGCCCTCGGCACGTCCGCGCGGGGCGGCCCGGTGACGGCCGGAGCCTCAGCCCCGGGTCAGGCCCGTCACCAGTTCCTCCGCCGCGCGGTACGGGTCCAGCTCGCCCGCCACGATCCGCTCGGCGAGGCTGCTCAGCCGGCGGTCGCCGTGCAGGTCTGCGATGCGTTCGCGGAGGGCGGTGACCGCGATCGTCTCCACCTCGTGGGAGGCACGGGCGAGGCGGCGCTCGGTGAGCACGCCGTGCTCCTCCATCCAGGCCCGGTGCTTCTCCAGGGCCTCGACCACCTCGTCCACCCCCTCGCCGCGGGAGGCGACGGTCTTCACGATCGGGGGACGCCAGTCGCCGGGGGAACGGGACTCGCCGAGCCCGAGCATGTGGTTCAGCTCGCGGGCCGTCGAGTCGGCGCCGTCCCGGTCGGCCTTGTTGACCACGTACACGTCGCCGATCTCCAGGATGCCCGCCTTGGCGGCCTGGATGCCGTCGCCCATGCCCGGGGCCAGCAGGACCATGCTGGTGTCGGCCTGGGAGGCGATCTCCACCTCCGACTGGCCCACGCCGACCGTCTCCACGAGCACGACGTCGCAGCCCGCCGCGTCCAGCACCCTGATCGCCTGCGGCGCCGCCCAGGCGAGCCCGCCGAGGTGCCCGCGGGTCGCCATGGAGCGGATGTAGACGCCGGGGTCGGAGGCGTGGTCGGACATCCGCACCCGGTCACCGAGCAGCGCCCCGCCGGAGAACGGCGAGGACGGGTCGACGGCCAGGACGCCGACCCGCCTGCCCTGTCTGCGGTACGCCGTCACCAGGGCCGAGGTCGACGTCGACTTGCCGACGCCCGGGGACCCGGTGAGACCGACGACGTAGGCGTTGCCGGTCAGCGGGGCGAGCGCCGCCATGACCTCCCTGAGCTGCGGGGACGCCCCCTCCACCAGGGAGATCAGCCGGGCCACGGCGCGCGGCCGGCCCTCCCTGGCCTGGGAAACCAGCGTGGCGACGTCCTGCATCACAGCTCCCGTTCTCCTCGTGTCGGGTACGACGGCGGCCGGTCAGGCCTTGGGCACCCGCACGATCAGCGCGTCGCCCTGGCCGCCGCCGCCGCACAGCGCCGCCGCGCCGACACCGCCGCCGCGCCGCTTCAGCTCCAGCGCCAGGTGCAGCACCAGCCGGGCGCCGGACATGCCGATGGGGTGGCCGAGGGCGATGGCACCGCCGTTGACGTTCACCTTGTCCGTGTCCACGCCGAGGTCCTTCATCGACTGCACGGCGACGGCGGCGAACGCCTCGTTGATCTCGATCAGGTCCAGGTCGGACGTCTCCAGGCCCTCCTTCTTCAGGGCGTGCAGGATCGCGTTCGACGGCTGCGACTGCAAAGAGGTGTCCGGGCCGGCCACGTTGCCGTGGGCGCCGATCTCGGCGATCCAGTCCAGACCCAGCTCCTGCGCCTTGGCCTTGCTCATCACGACCACGGCGGCGGCGCCGTCGGAGATCTGCGAGGCGGTGCCGGCGGTGATCGTGCCGTCCTTGGTGAAGGCCGGGCGCAGCTTGCCGAGCGACTCCGCGGTGGTCTCGGCGCGGATGCCCTCGTCCTTGCTGAAGACGACCGGCTCGCCCCTGCGCTGCGGGATCTCGATCGGGGTGATCTCCGCCTCGAAGACGCCGTTCTTCTGGGCGGCGGCGGCGCGCTGGTGCGACAGGGCGGCGATCTCGTCCTGCACGGCGCGGCCGATGCCGAGGCGGGTGTTGTGCTTCTCGGTGGACTCGCCCATCGGGATGTTCTCCCACGGGTCGGTCAGGCCGTCGTAGGCCATGGCGTCGAGCATCTCGACGGCGCCGTACTTGAAGCCGTCGCGGGACTTCGGCAGCAGGTGGGGGGCGTTGGTCATGGACTCCTGGCCGCCCGCGACCACGATGTCGAACTCGCCCGCGCGGATGAGCTGGTCGGCCAGCGCGATGGCGTCGAGGCCGGACAGGCACACCTTGTTGATGGTGAGCGCCGGGACGTTCATCGGGATGCCGGCCTTGACGGCGGCCTGGCGTGCCGGGATCTGCCCCGCCCCGGCCTGGAGCACCTGGCCCATGATCACGTACTGCACCTGGTCACCGCCGATGCCCGCGCGGTCCAGGGCCGCCTTGATCGCGAAGCCGCCCAGGTCGGCTCCGGAGAAGGTCTTCAGGGAGCCGAGCAGGCGGCCCATGGGAGTACGGGCGCCCGCGACGATGACCGAGGTGGCGCTGTTCGTTCCAGACATGAGGTGCGATCCCCTTTCAGCTGCACAAGCTGAGGAGTGAACGAGGGTTTACTCGAATGTACTGAGCCGGTACTCCGCGCGTCATCGGGCCGTCGGTGTGATCGCGCGCACGTTGCGTAACCATCTTCGGAGCGCTCCACTGAATCCATGCTGACGCGAATCGACCACATCGGGATCGCCTGTTTCGACCTCGACAGGACCGTCGAGTTCTACCGGTCCACCTACGGCTTCGAGGTGTTCCACTCCGAGGTCAACGAGGAGCAGGGCGTGCGCGAGGCCATGCTCAAGATCAACGGTACGTCCGACGGCGGAGCCTCGTACCTCCAGCTGCTGGAGCCCACCCGCGAGGACTCCACAGTCGCAAAGTGGCTCGCCAAGAACGGCGAGGGGGTCCACCACATCGCCTTCGGCACCGCGGACGTCGACGGGGACGCCGCCGACATCCGCGGCAAGGGCGTGCGAGTGCTCTACGACGAGCCCCGTATCGGCTCCATGGGGTCCCGGATCACCTTTCTCCACCCCAAGGACTGCGGCGGTGTTCTCACGGAACTGGTCACTTCGGCGGCCGTTGAGTCACCTGAGCACTGACCCTCGTACATATGGGCCGGTAGGGTTGGGTGCGGTCGCCCGGCTCCCGGGCGTCCACGTCCTGGCGTCGGAGACGGCGCCAGGACCGCCGGGGTCCGGGTTTCGGGGGACGAGCGCCGGGCAGCAGCCCATGCTCCGTTCGTTGATCTGACACCATTCCCCGGGGGCCCCGTTCGGCGGATGGGCGGGGCTCGTTTGGAGAGACTTGCGACCAGGGGACGGATGGGACCGCGCAGTGCGGGGCTACGAGAGCCAGGAGCGAGAGCCGGCGGCTGACGTCGACCACCTCTCTCGGTTCGAGGCCGAGATGAAGCGGCTGAAGACCGAGCGGGAAAAGGCGATCCAGCACGCCGAGGACCTCGGCTACCAGGTCGAGGTGCTGCGCGCCAAGCTGCACGAGGCGCGCCGCACCCTGATGACCAGGCCCGCCTACGACGGTGCGGACATCGGCTATCAGGCCGAGCAGTTGCTGCGCAACGCGCAGGTGCAGGCCGACCAGCTGCGCTCGGACGCCGAGCGCGAGCTGAGCCAGGCGCGGGCGCAGACCCAGCGCATCCTCCAGGAGCACGCCGAGCAGGCGGCCCGGCTCCAGGCCGAGCTGCACCAGGAGGCGGTGACCCGGCGCCAGCAGCTCGACCAGGAGCTGGCCGAGCGCCGCCAGACGGTCGAGGCGCACGTCAACGAGAACGTGGCCTGGGCCGAGCAGCTGCGTGCCCGCAGCGAGGGGCAGGCCCGGCGGCTGCTGGAGGAGTCCCGCGCGGAGGCCGAGAAGGCCCTCGCGGCCGCCCGCACGGAGGCCGAGCGGCTGACCGGCGAGGCCGGCCGGCGGCTCCAGGCCGAGGCCGAGGCGGGGCGCGCGGAGGCCGAGCAGATCCTGCGCCGGGCCCGTGCGGACGCCGAGCGGCTGCTGAACGCGGCTTCCACCCAGGCCCAGGAGGCCACCGACCACGCCGAGCAGCTGCGTTCGTCGACGGCGACGGAGTCGGACTCGGCCCGCCGGCAGTCCGCCGAGCTGAGCCGGGCCGCCGAGCAGCGCATGAGCGAGGCCGAGGAGGCGCTGCGCAAGGCGCAGACCGAGGCCGAGAAGCTGCTGACCGAGGCCAAGGAGTCCGCCGCCAAGGCGCTGGCCGGCGCCGAGGCCGCCAACGAGACCCGCACCCGCACCGCGAAGGAGCAGGTCGCCCGGCTGGTCAGCGAGGCCACCAAGGAGGCCGACACCACCCGGGAGGAGGCCGAGCAGCAGCTGGCCGACGCCCGCGCGGAGGCCGAGAAGATCGTCGCGGAGGCCTCCGAGAAGGCCCGCACGCTCACCGCCGAGGAGAGCGCCACCCAGCTGTCGAAGGCGGCCAAGACCGCCGAGGACGTGCTGAACAAGGCCTCGGAGGAGGCCAAGCAGACCACCCGCGCCGCCGCCGAGGAGGCCGAGCGCATCCGCCGTGAGGCCGAGGCGGAGGCGGACCGGCTGCGCGCCGAGGCGCACGGCATCGCCGAGCAGCTCAAGGGCGCGGCGAAGGACGACACCCAGGAGTACCGCGCCAAGACCGTCGAGCTCCAGGAGGAGGCGCGCCGGCTGCGCGGCGAGGCCGAGAACCTGCGCTCGGAGGCGGTCGGCGAGGGCGAGAAGATCCGCGCGGAGGCCCGCCGTGAGGCGGTCGCGCAGATCGAGGAGGCGGCCCGGTCCGCCGAGGAACTGCTGTCGAAGGCGAAGGCCGACGCCGACGAGCTGCGCCGTATCGCGACCGCGGACAGCGAGAAGGTCCGCACCGAGGCGATCGAGCGGGCGACGAGCCTGCGCCGGCAGGCCGAGGAGACCCTGGAGCGCACCCGCGCGGAGGCCGACCGCCACCGCGAGGAGGCCGTGGAGCAGGCCGACGGCATCCGCGCGGACGCCGAGCGGGCCGCGCGGGAGCTGCGCGAGGAGACCGAGCGGGCGGTCGCGGCCCGGCAGGCGGAGGCCGCCGAGGACCTGACCCGCCGGCACACCGAGGCCGAGCAGCGGCTGGCCTCCGCCGAGCAGGCTCTCGGCGAGGCCCGGGAGGAGTCCGAGCGCATCCGCCGCGAGGCCGCCGAGGAGACCGACCGGCTGCGGGCCGAGGCCGCCGAGCGCATCCGTACGCTCCAGCAGCAGGCCGAGACGGAGGCGGAGCGGCTGCGTGACGAGGCCGCCGCCGACGCGTCCGCCGCCCGCGCCGAGGGCGAGGCCGTCGCCGTACGGCTGCGCACGGAGGCCGCGACCGAGGCGGAGCGGATGCGGCAGGAGGCGCGGGACGGCGCCGACCGTATGCGCGCGGAGGCGCAGGCCGCCGCCGAGCGGCTGGCCACCGAGGCGTCGGAGACGCTGGCCGCCGCTCAGGAGGAGGCCGTCCGGCGCCGCCGCGAGGCGGAGGAGCTGCTGGGTTCGGCCCGGCAGGAGGCCGACCAGGAGCGCGAGCGGGCCCGCGAGCAGAGCGAGGAGCTGCTGGCGAGCGCGCGCAACCGCGTGGAGGAGGCCCAGACCGAGGCGACCCGTCTGGTCGAGGAGGCCGACCGGCGCTCGACCGAGATGGTGTCGGCCGCCGAGCAGCACGCCCAGCAGGTGCGGGAGTCGGTGGCGGGCCTGCACGAGCAGGCGCAGGAGGAGATCACCGGGCTGCGTTCGGCAGCCGAGCACGCAGCGGACCGTACCCGCCGGGAGGCCGAGGAGGAGGCGGACCGGGTCCGTTCCGACGCCTACGCCGAGCGGGAGCGGGCCGGCGAGGACGCGAGCCGGGTGCGCCGCGAGGCGTCCGAGGAGGCGGAGGCCGCGAAGGCGCTCGCCGAGCGGACGATGGCGGACGCGCTGGCCGAGTCCGAGCGGGTGCGCTCGGACGCCTCCGAGCACGCCCAGCGGGTGCGCACGGAGGCCTCGGACACCATCGCGCAGGCCGACCAGGACGCGGCGCGCACCCGGGCGGACGCCCGTGAGGACGCCAACCGCATCCGGTCGGACGCGGCGACGCAGGCGGACACCCTCATCACCGAGGCCCGCAGCGAGGCGGAGCGGCTCACCACCGAGACGGTCGCGGAGACCGACCGGGTGCGTGCCGAGGCGCAGTCGGCCGCCGAGCAGCTGGTCTCGGACGCGACCGGCGAGGCGGAGCGGCTGCGTGCCGGCGCCGCGGAGACGGTCGGTTCGGCGCAGCAGCACGCCGAGCGGCTGCGCGCGGAGGCCGAGCGGCTGCGCGAGGACGCGGCCCGCGAGGCGGAGCGGCTCACCACGGCCGCGCGCCAGGAGGCCGAGCGCACCCTGGACGAGGCGCGCCAGGACGCCAACAAGCGGCGTTCGGAGGCGGCCGAGCAGGTCGACACGCTGATCACGGAGACCGCGGCGGAGGCCGACAAGCTGCTGAACGAGGCGCGGCAGCAGGCGCTGAAGACGACCGCGGACGCCGAGTCGCAGGCCGACACGATGGTGGGCGCGGCGCGCAAGGAGGCGGACCGGATCGTCTCCGAGGCGACGATCGAGGGCAACTCCCGGGTGGAGCGGTCCCGTACGGACGCCGACGAGCTGCTGGTCGGCGCGCGCCGGGACGCGACGGCCATAAGGGAGCGCGCGGAGGAGCTGCGCGACCGCATCACGGCCGAGATCGAGGAGCTGCACGAGCGGGCCCGCCGGGAGGCCGCGGAGACGATGAAGTCGACCGGCGACCGCTGTGACGCGCTGATCACGGCCGCCGAGGAGCAGTTGGAGAAGGCCAAGGCGAAGGCCAAGGACCTGGTGTCGGAGGCGAGCTCCGAGGCGAGCAAGGTGCGTATCGCGGCGGTCCGCAAGGCCGAGGGTCTGCTGAAGGAGGCCGAGCAGAAGAAGGCCTCGCTGATCAAGGAGGCCGAGGAGCTGCGGGCCGAGGCGATCCGTGAGGCGCGGGCGACGGTCGAGGAGGGCAAGCGGGAGCTGGAGGTCCTGGTGCGCCGGCGCGAGGACATCCAGGCCGAGATCTCCCGGGTCCAGGACGTGCTGGAGGCGCTGGAGTCCTTCGAGGCGCCGTCCGCGGGCAAGGACGGGGGCGTCAAGGCGGGCGCGACGGTCGGGGCACCCCGTGCGGGTGCGAAGCCGTCGGACGGCTAGGGCCCTTCTGACGGATCTCCGCGGCGCCCGGCACGCACTCCCCCACCGCCTCAAGGGCGTGGGAGGTACCCCAGCCGCACGGTGTGGAGGGGACAGGCGGCTCCGCCACGTGACCCTCCAGACCGAACGCCGCTCCTTCTCCCACGGCGATCCATCAGAAGGGCGCTGGTCAGGCGGATACGTTCAGGGGGGTTCTGGGGGCTTTGCCCCCAGACGTTCCCGGAGCTTTGCCCATGACTTGGCAAGCGATCCGGGAGTCAGCCACCCAAAAGGGGTGTCATTCTCCAGATCAAACACGCATCCGCTCGATGACACACCGTTCCGACCCCTAGGATTCCACCTATCACCTCACCGGTCTCATTCGACAGGAATCCCATGAGCGACACTTCCCCCTACGGCTTCGAGCTTGTGCGGCGTGGGTACGACCGCGCTCAGGTGGACGAACGTATCTCCAAGCTCGTCTCCGACCGTGACAGCGCTCTCTCCCGCATCACCGCTCTGGAAAAGCGCATCGAGGAGCTCCACCTCGAGACGCAGAACGCCCAGGCCCAGGTAACCGACGCCGAGCCGTCGTACGCCGGTCTCGGCGCGCGGGTCGAGAAGATCCTGCGCCTGGCCGAGGAAGAGGCCAAGGACCTGCGCGAGGAGGCCCGCCGCGCGGCCGAGCAGCACCGCGAGCTCGCCGAGTCGGCCGCCCAGCAGGTGCGCAACGACGCCGAGTCGTTCGCGGCCGAGCGCAAGTCCAAGGCCGAGGACGAGGGCGTCCGGATCGTCGAGAAGGCCCAGGGCGAGGCCGTCCAGCTGCGCTCCGAGGCGCAGAAGGACGCGCAGTCCAAGCGCGAGGAGGCCGACGCGCTCTTCGAGGAGACCCGTGCCAAGGCCGCGCAGGCCGCCGCCGACTTCGAGACGAACCTGGCCAAGCGCCGCGAGCAGTCGGAGCGCGACCTGGCCTCGCGTCAGGCGAAGGCCGAGAAGCGCCTCGCGGAGATCGAGCACCGTGCCGAGCAGCTGCGCCTGGAGGCGGAGAAGCTGCGCACGGACGCCGAGCGCCGCGCCCGCCAGACGGTGGAGACCGCCCAGCGCCAGGCCGAGGACATCGTGGCCGACGCCAACGCCAAGGCCGACCGTATCCGTTCGGAATCCGAGCGCGAGCTGGCCGCCCTCACCAACCGCCGCGACTCGATCAACGCGCAGCTGACGAACGTCCGCGAGATGCTCGCCACGCTGACCGGTGCCGCGGTGGCCGCCGCCGGCTCCCCGGCCGAGGACGAGCCGATCTCCCGCGGCGTCCCGGCGCAGCAGTCCCGGTAACCCTCCGGCGTCGCTTCGCGGAACAGCTGACGAGCCCTCTGTCACTCCGGTGGCAGAGGGCTTTGTCCCGTTCTAGCGTGGCCGCATGATCGAGCTCGAGGGACTGACCAAGCGGTACGGCGAGAAGGTGGCGGTCAACAACCTCACCTTCGCGGTCCGTCCGGGCATCGTCACGGGCTTCCTCGGCCCGAACGGCGCCGGGAAGTCCACGACCATGCGCATGATGCTCGGGCTCGACCGGCCGACGGCCGGGGACGTGCGCATCGACGGCAGGCACTACAACCAGCTGACCGATCCGCTCAGGTACATCGGCGCCCTCCTCGACGCCAAGGCCGTGCACGGCGGCCGCAGCGCCTTCAACCATCTGCTGTGCCTGGCCCAGAGCAACGGCATCCACCGCGGCCGGGTGCACGAGGTGCTGGACACGGTGGGTCTGACCGCCGTCGCCCGCAAGAAGGCCAAGGGGTTCTCGCTCGGCATGGGGCAGCGGCTCGGCATCGCGGCCGCGCTGCTCGGCGACCCGCGGATCCTGATGTTCGACGAGCCGGTCAACGGGCTCGACCCCGAGGGTATCCACTGGATCCGCAACCTGATGAAGGCGCTCGCCGCGGAGGGCCGTACGGTCTTCGTCTCCTCGCACCTGATGAGCGAGATGGCGCTGACCGCCGACCACCTCGTCGTCATCGGACAGGGCCGGCTGCTCGCGGACACCTCCATGGCCGACTTCATCGCCCGCAACTCGCGGACCTTCGTCCGGGTCCGCTCCCCGCAGCGCGAGCGGCTGCTCGACGTGCTGCACCGGGCCGGGATCACGGTGGTGGAGACGGGCAGCGGGGTGCTGGAGGTCGACGGCGGCAAGTCCGAGCGGATCGGTGAGCTGGCCGCGCAGAACCAGGTCGTGCTGCACGAGCTGAGCCCTCAGCAGGCCTCCCTGGAGGAGGCCTTCATGGCGCTGACGGCCGAGTCCGTCGAGTACCACGCGCACACCGACAGGCCTCCCGCGCAGGCGCCGCCGCCGGAGCGGCGGCCGCAGTGGGGCGAGAGCTGGAAGAAGGGCTGAGCATGGCGGCCGCACAGGTCATCCGGTCGGAGTGGACCAAGATCCGCTCGGTGGCGTCCACGGTGTGGACGCTCTCCCTCTCCGTGGTGGTCACCATCGCGCTCGGCATGCTGATCTCGGCGCTGTCGAAGAGCGAGTTCGACAACCTGGACGCCCGTGAGCGGCTCGACTTCGACCCGACCTTCATCAGCTTCGCCGGGATGAGCCTCGGACAGCTCGCGATGATCGTGTTCGGGGTGCTGGTGGTGTCCAACGAGTACAGCACCGGCATGATCCGGGTCTCGCTGTCCGCCGTGCCGCAGCGGGCGACCTTCCTGTTCAGCAAGGTGGCCGTGGCCGCCGTGCTGGCGCTGGCGGTCGGCATGGCGACCAGCTTCGCCACGTTCTTCCTCGGCCAGTCGATGCTGGGTTCGCTGAAGGCGTCGATCGGCGACTCGGGCGTGCTGCGGGCGGTCATCGGCGGCGGCCTCTACATGGCGCTGATCGCGATGTTCTCCATGGGGGTGGCCGCGATGCTGCGCTCCCCCATGCTCTCGCTCGGCATCCTGATGCCGTTCTTCTTCCTGATCTCCAACATCCTCGGCAACGTCGGCGCCACGGAGAAGATCGGCCGCTACCTGCCCGACCAGGCCGGCAGCCGGATCATGCAGGTGGTCCGCCCGGTCGACGACGACACGCCGTACGGGCCCTGGGGCGGGCTCGGGATCATGGCGCTGTGGGTGGCCGCGGCCCTGATCGGCGGTTATGTGCTGCTGAAGCGGCGGGACGCGTGACTCGCACTCGAAAGGGTGCTCGTTTTTTACCTCCTCTTGGAGGGAACCGTCAGCGCCTCGATATCCTCCTAACCCTTACGGGGGCGTGTGCCCCGCTGTCCTGAACCTCTCGATGGGTGCGGAGCATGATCGAGGCAGTCGGCCTGACCAAGCGCTACGGCGACAAGACCGCTGTGTACAACCTTTCCTTCCAGGTGCGGCCCGGGGCCGTCACCGGCTTCCTCGGGCCGAACGGCTCGGGCAAGTCGACCACGATGAGGATGATCCTCGGGCTGGACAACCCCACCTCGGGGCAGGTGACGATCGGCGGCTACCCGTACCGCAAGCTGCCGAACGCGCCGCGCCAGGTCGGCGCGCTGCTCGACGCCAAGGCCGTGCACGGCGGCCGCTCGGCCCGCAACCATCTGCTCAGCCTCGCCCAGCTGTCCGGCATCCCGGCCCGCCGCGTCGACGAGGTGCTCGGTGTCGTCGGCCTCCAGGACGTCGCACGCAAGCGCTCCAAGGGCTTCTCGCTCGGCATGGGGCAGCGTCTCGGCATCGCCGCCGCGCTGCTCGGCGACCCCCAGGTGCTGCTCTTCGACGAGCCGGTCAACGGCCTCGACCCCGAGGGCATCCTCTGGGTGCGCAACCTGATGAAGGCGCTGGCCGCGGAGGGCCGTACGGTCTTCGTCTCCTCGCACCTGATGAGCGAGATGGCGCTGACCGCCGACCACCTCATCGTGATCGGCCGCGGCCAGCTGCTCGCCGACATGGGCGTCAAGGACTTCATCGCGGCGAACTCCGCGGGCTTCGCGCGGGTGCGCACCCCGGACACCGAGCCGCAGCTGCGCGAGAAGCTGGGCTCCGCGCTGACCGAGGCGGGCGCGCACGTGCTGCCCGAGCAGGACGGCGCCCTGCGGGTGACCGGGCTGCCCCTGCCCCGCATCAGCGACATCGCGCACGAGGCCGACGTACGGCTGTGGGAGCTGTCGCCGCACCAGGCCTCGCTGGAGGAGGCGTACATGCGGATGACGCAGGGCGCGGTGGACTACCGTTCCACCATCGACCAGAAGGCCGGCCTCCAGCAGCCCCTGCCGCCCGGCGCCCAGCCGCCCATGCCGGTGCCCGGCCAGGGCCAGCCCGGCTGGTACGCCCCGCCGCCGCCCCAGCAGGGCGGTGCGCCCTTCACCGCCCCGCAGGGCGCGAACCCGTACCTCCAGGCCGCCCCGGGCGCGGATCAGCCCGGCTTCGGCCAGCCGGTGCCGGGTGCGCCGGCGCCGCAGCCGTTCGCCGCCCCGCAGGGCGCTCCCGCGCCGCAGGCCCCGGCCGCCGCTCCTCAGCCGCCCGCGTCCGCACCCTCCGCCGCCCCGAACAAGCCCGAGGACGTCCGATGAGCACGCCCCAGCACCCGATGCCGCAGGCCGCGCCCGAGTGGAAGGCGCCGGCCGGTCCGCCGCACGCCGCGTACAGCTCGCCCATCCCCGTGGTGCGCACGCACCTGGGCCACGCCCTCGCCTCGGAGTGGACGAAGATCAAGTCGATCCGCTCCACGATGTGGACGCTGGGCGTCTTCCTCCTGCTGGTCGTCGGCATCGGCCTGCTGACCGGCCTGGTGGTGGCGTCCAACTCCGAGGACGCGGGCCTCGGTGACGAGAACCCGCTCGGCCTCGGCTTCTTCGGGCTGCTGCTCGGCAACATGTGCCTGATCACGCTGGGCGTGCTCACCACGGCCTCCGAGTACGGCACCGGCATGATCCGCACGACCATGACCGCCTGCCCCACCCGCGGCCGGGTCCTCGCGGCGAAGTCGCTGGTGTTCTTCGTGCTGGCGTTCGTGGTGACGCTGGTGGCCTCGGGCTTCGTCGCCCTGGTCCAGGTCGGCCTGGTCGGCGACGCGCGTGAGCCCACCGGCGCGGAGTGGTTCAAGGGGACCGTCGGCGTCTCGCTCTACCTGGCCCTGCTCGGCCTGCTGTCGCTGCTGATCGGCTCGGTCATCCGGCACTCGGCGGGCGCCATCACGATCATGATCGCGGCGGTGCTCGCGCCGCTGGTGATCGCGCTGTTCATGTTCTCGTCCTCGCTGGAGGACGTGCGCCAGGCGCTGTTCGAGTACTCGATCCCGAACCAGCTGAGCGTCTTCTACTCCAACTCCCTCACCGAGACCGGCCCGTCGGGCTGGGACCCGCTGTGGATCATGCTGGTCGCGGTCGGCGTGGCCTTCGCGGGCGCCTACGCCCTGCTGGAGCGGCGGGACGTGTGACCCCGCCCGCCCTTCCCGCACCCGGACCGCCCGGGCCGTGCGGGAGACGGGACCTTCGGAACAGGATCTAGAACCTGGGCGCGTTACGGGACCGCTGCACCGGTGTGGTGCGGCGGTCCCGCGCGTTCCAGCACGCCTTGTGCCAGTGCCGGCGGTCGTCCACACCCGCGTGCGCGGGCCAGGCCACCACGTGCGGGACGCCGGAGGGGATCATCTGGTCGCAGCCGGGGCAGCGGTAGGTCTTGCCCTGCGCGCTCGCGCCCGCCACGTGCCGCACCGTCCAGTCCTCGCCCTGCCAGTGCTCCGAGGACTCCCAGCCGCCGTAGCGGCCCGGCCGGTCGTCCTCGGCATTGCGGCCGGACGAGGATTCGCCACCCTTGGGTCGGTTGCGACGCGGGGACACAGAACACCTCACGGGGCTATACAGGAATCACGGTCCGTGTCCAGCGTACGCGGCATCAGGCAGGGCACCCGGCGGTCCGTGGGGTTCGCCCGTCCCCACCGGGACGGCCCATTCGGCAGACAATCCGCAAATTCATCCGTCAGGCCGTGTCCTCGGCACGTGTCGGACGGTTATGCCGGGTGGGGGAGCTCCGTGTCGGAGCCAAGGAAGCAGGAAGTTGCGATGCGCGTAGGAAGTTTCGTGCTGGCGGCCCAGTTCCCGGGACAGGGCCAGGGGGAGGCACTGCACCGGGCGGTGCGCACGGCGGAGGTCACGGAGGAGGCCGGGCTGGACGCGGTCTGGCTGGCGGAGCACCACTTCGTGCCGTACGGCACCTGCCCGTCCGCGGTCACGCTGGCCGCGCTGCTGCTGGGCCGCACCCGCCGGATCCGGGTCGGCACCGCGGTGTCCGTCCTGCCCACCACCCACCCCGTGACGCTCGGCGAACAGGCCGCGCTGCTGCACCTGACGAGCGGCGGCCGCTTCTCGCTGGGCGTGGGCCGGGGCGGGCCGTGGGTGGACCTGGAGGTGTTCGGCACCGGCCTGGACGCGTACGAGAAGGGGTTCCCGGAATCACTCGATCTGCTGGTGCGCTGGCTGCGCGAGGCGCGGGTGTCGGCGGCCGGGGAGCGCTTCGCGTTCCGTGAAGTCCCGGTCGTGCCAAGGCCGTCGGAGTCCCTGACGGACGCCGCCGGGCCGGAGACGCTGGTCGCCTGCACCTCCCCCGCGTCCGTCCGGCTGGCCGCCGAGCGCGGGCTGCCGATGCTGCTGGGCATGCACATCGGGGACGAGGAGAAGGCCGAGATGACCGCGCAGTGGCGCCGGCACGCCCGCGCGGCCGGCCGCCCCGCCGAGGAGATCCGGGACCCGGGCCATGTGTCCGCCGGGGTCTGCCAGATCGCCGACCGGCGTACGGACGCGGCCGAGGCCCTGCTGAAGGCGATGCCGGGCTGGCTGAGGCAGGGGCTCGACGCGCATGTCACGGTCGACGGCCGCGAGCGCCGGATGCGCGATCCCCTGGCGTACACCGAACTGCTCTGCGGGCTGCACCCGGTGGGCACCCCGCGGCTGTGCGCGGACCGGCTCGCCGCGACGGCGGAGCGCACCGGGGTCTCCCGCTTCGCCCTGCTCGTCGAGGGCTCGGGCGACCTCGCGGCCACGGAGGAGAACGTACGGCGGCTCGGCGCGGAAGTCCTGCCACAGCTGCGCTGAACCACCGTGCCCCACGGGCTGCTTGCCGCCCCGGCCGAACTGCACCTCCCCCCGTACGGAGCGGCAAGCGAGTCGTTCAACGCCTCAGCAGTCCCGCAGCTCCGGGGACTGGTTCAGCAACTGACTGCGGACCGAGGTGAAGCGGGCCAGCGTCTGGTCGACGGAGGTGTCCATCGGGAACACCGCCACCCGGTGGCAGTTCTGGAAGGCCAGTCGCACCCCGAAGTGCCGTTGCAGCGCACCGCGTATGGCGTCACTCGCCAGCGCACGCAACAGCTGACCGCGTGCCTGCTCGTCCGGCGGGGGCGTCTGGTTGTCGGCGAACTGTCCGCCGTCCACCTTCAGCTGGGCCACCAGGGAGCTGATCATCTCCCATGCGTAGGGCAGGGAGGTCCGGACGCAGTCGACGAAGGCTGCTTCGTCGACCTCGCCTCGCTCGGCCTGTTCGAGTAGGGCCGGTGAGACGTCGAGCGACATGGGTTCTCCTCTCGCACCCCCGCGACGCAGGGGTTGCCGGACAGAAAAGGAAGGTCGCGAACTCCGACACGCTGCGTACACACATCGCAACCTCCCGTTTCATACGGTAGGCAACAGACGGTGACGGCACCAGGAGAATGCACACATAGGGAACCCCGGGCCCGCGCACAATCGGCCACTACCGAACAGGACCGTTCTGGATCAAAAGGGGCGGCACCCCGAGCGACGGCTGGGGGCGGTGGTGGGCGACGGACGGGCGAATCGCGTCCACCCCCGGCCGTCGAGTAGCGTTGCGGACCATGCGTCTCGTCATTGCCCGGTGTTCCGTCGACTACGCCGGCCGGCTCACCGCTCACCTGCCCTCGGCGCCCCGTCTGATCCTGGTCAAGGCGGACGGGAGCGTCTCGATCCACGCCGACGACCGGGCCTACAAGCCCCTCAACTGGATGTCGCCGCCGTGCACTCTGAAGGAGGGCACGGGCGACGACGAGGGCGTGTGGACCGTCGTCAACAAGGCGGGCGAGAAACTGATCATCACGATGGAGGAAGTCCTCCACGACTCCTCGCACGAACTGGGCGTGGACCCCGGCCTGATCAAGGACGGCGTGGAAGCGCACCTCCAGGAACTGCTCGCCGACCGCATCGAGACGCTGGGCGACGGCTACACGCTGATCCGCCGCGAGTACATGACGGCGATCGGACCGGTCGACATCCTGTGCCGTGACGCCGAGGGGCAGACCGTCGCGGTCGAGATCAAGCGCCGGGGCGAGATCGACGGCGTCGAGCAACTGACCCGCTATCTGGAGCTGTTGAACCGCGACCCGCATCTCGCGCCGGTCCGCGGTGTCTTCGCCGCCCAGGAGATCAAGCCCCAGGCCCGCGTCCTCGCCACCGACCGCGGCATCGGCTGCCAGGTCCTGGACTACGACGCGATGCGCGGCATCGAGGACGACAAGCTGCGGCTGTTCTGATCCGGGCGCCTTCGCGCGTACCGCACCGCACCGCGATCAGGGCCGGGTTCCCCAGGGGGACCCCGGCCCTGACGCGTACCGCCGTGGGTCAGACGATGCCGGCCGGGCCAGCGCTCTCCCGGCCGGTCTCGAAGGTGCTCGCCGAGGCCGTCGCCGAACCGCTCGCCGAGTTGCTCGTGGTCGGCGAGCCCGAGGGCGACCCGCTCGGGGTTCCCGAGGGTGTGCCGCTCGGCGTCCCGGACGGTGTCGGCGTCGGGGACGACGGCCGCGGGGAGGTGGAGGGACGGCTCGTCGGCTTCTTGGTGGGCGACTTCGTGGGCGAGGCGGACGGCCGGGGCGTCCGGCCGCCGGTGCCGCTCGGGGTGGGCACGGGAGCGTTCTGCACGGGGACCGTGGCCGGGTCGTCCAGGGTGCCCTCGGGGCTGGGGCCGGTCGGGCGGCTGGTGGCGGTGCCGGTGTCGCCGCCGGTCTCGGGGGCCTCGTCGGAGCCCAGGCTGTCCTCGCCCTGGTCCTGGCTGACCGAGGGGTTCACCCCCACCCGGTCCGAGGGGTCGTCGGCGTCGTGGCCGGACGTGGCGCCCAGGGTCACCACCGTGCCCAGCACCGCGACGAGCAGCGCGCCCGCGCCCGTCGCCGCGAGGTTGCGCCGGGCCAGCCCGAGCAGCCCGCCGCGGGCGGCGCGGGGCGGGGCGGAGCCCTCCGGGTCCCGCCGCGTCACCGGCCCCGAGGTGTCGTCGTGGGAGCGCCTCAGCGCGGGGAACGGCATGAGCGACGGCGCGGCACCGGCCGCGCCCGCCGCCTCGTCCTTGCGGGGCTCGGGCAGTTCGGCCAGGAGGGCGAGCGGCAGGCCCGGCCCCGGGGTCGTGCCGGAGCGGTCGTCCACCAGGGCGAGCGCCCTGCGGCCTGCGACCGTGCCGCGCTTGTCGGCGAGGGCGCCGCGCAGGCCGATGGACGCCTCCAGTTCGGCGCGGGCTCGGTCGAGCTGTCCGCCGCACAGCGCGAGGACGCCGAGCTCGTGGTGGAAGTAGGCCTGTTCGGACACGGCACCGGCCAGCCGTGCGGCCTCGGCGCCGGCCCGAAGCGTCCGCTCCCAGGCGCTCCAGTCGAGGCCCGCGGCGAACGCGGGCGCCGCGGCGCGGGCCAGCTGTACGGCCGGGCTCTCCTCGTCCTCGGGCGGCACGGTGGTCACCGGCACCAGCGCGGTGAGCGCGCTGAGCACGGCGTCGGCCTCGGCGCACACGCGCTCGGGGGTGACCGAGGGGTGTGCGGCCCACCAGGCGTAGTGCTGGGCGGCGGCCAGGGCACGGGTGTCGGCCTCGTCGCCGTATCCGGCGGACTCCAGCTGGGTCAGCACACCGGCGGCGAGCCGGTAGCGGGCGCCGACCGGGGTGACCAGGGCGCAGCCGAGGAGTTCGCCGAGGGCGGCGTCGGCATGGGTGTCGCCCACCAGGGCGGGCAGATGCGCCTGGTCCGGGACCTCGCCGCCGAGGGCGACGGCGAAGCGCAGGGCGGCGCGGGCGGAGGAGCTGAGCCGGGAGGCGAGCAGAGCGGCGGGCGCGGCTCCCTCGGCGAGGGAGGGCAGGGGCACCTCGTCGGCGGGCTCGTCGGCGGGGGCCGGGGTGTCCTCGACGGGGACGTCGGGTTCGAAGACGCCGTACTCGTCGAGGGCGTCGGCCCCGGCGCGAAGCCGGTCGCGCTGCCGCAGCAGGGCGCCGGCCTGGACGAACCTGAGGGGCAGGCCCTCGGACTCGAACCACAGGTCGCCGGCCCAGTTGGCCTCGTCCTCGGAGAGCGTGCGGCCGACGGCGGACTCCAGCAGCTTCAGTCCGCCGGCGCGGTCGAGGCCGTCGAGGAGGACCTCGTCGAAGTCGGCGTCGGCGGAGGGCGCGGGCACGTCGGGCGTGGCGGCGACCAGGAAGGCGCACTCGGGGGTGGCGTCCAGCAGGGCGTCGAGGGCGGCGCCGCCGAACTCCAGGTCGTCCACGACGACGACGGCGCCGATCTCGCCGACGCGGTCGAGCAGTTCGTCGCCTTCCGGGCGGTGCCCGGGTGCGCGGTGGACGGCGTGGAAGAGGTCGTGCAGCAGGTCGTCGGCGGTGCGGTGGAAGCCGCTGAGGCGGACCACGCCGTCGGGGGCGAGGTCGGCGCAGTCGCGGGCGACGAGGTCGAGCAGGCGGGTGCGGCCGGATCCGGAGGCGCCGGTCAGCCGTATGGAGCGGCCCCGGGCGAGGAGCCGTACAAGGCGCTCGTGCTCGTCCTGGCGGCCCAGCAGCGGCGCTTCGGCTCGGGCCGGGCCGGCCGGGACCGGCGGTTCGGCGGCGCGGGCGGTCTCGGCGCGCTCGTCGGCGTCGAGCTTCTCGGGGCGGGCGGGGCGCCGGGCGGGCGGACAGACCTCGATCTCGCTGCCGTCGACGGGGTTGACGGTGAGCAGGAACTCGCCGGAGACGAGTTCGGTCATGCGGGCCTGAGGGGCTGTGTGCTGGCCGAGTTCGGGCGCGATGGCGTCCCGGGGCGGGCGCTGGCGCGGCGGCTGTGCCGTGCCGCCCTCGAAGGCGTTCGGGCGGGAGGCACGTCCGTCGTCGTGGCCGTGGTCCTCGGGTCCCCGGGTGGTCGGGTCCATAGGTTCAAGCCCCCCAAAAGCGTGGTGTGGCGGTAGCCCCTCCCGGCCTTGCTGCACGCTGCGCTGTCGCTTCTGGTCCGGTACCCGCCGATGGGTTTCAGGCGGCGGGCAGACGAACCGTAAACCTTCGATCCGCTTCTACGACAGCCCGGGGTGCCGGCCCGTCCGAGACGTCATGGTCTCGTGATGATTGGGCGCGTCGGGCGATTCGACGCCTCGCGTCCGGTCCTGGTCACCGCCCGTATCGGGGGTCACACCCGGGGCAGCGACTCCACCCCGAGGCCGCCCTCGATGGCCAGGATCCGGTGCAGCCGGGTGGCCACGAGCAGGCGCTGCATCTGCGGCGGCACGTCGCGCAGCACCAGGCGGCGGCCGCAGCGGCCGGCGCGCCGGTGGGCGCCCATGATCACGCCGAGCCCGGTGGCGTCCCAGGAGTCCAGCTCCGACAGGTCGAGGACCAGGTCCCCGGCTCCGTCGTCGACGGCCGAGTGCAGGACCGTACGGGCGTCCGCGGCACTGCGAACGTCGAGGCGGCCCCCGACGACCACCTCGGCGTGGTCGCCCCTGATGTACATAAGTGCTCCTGTGCGTGCGTCTGGTGCTCCGCGATGCGATGAGTGTGGTGCCGTGCTGTACGAGCTACGGTTGCAACCTCTGACGGTGTCGAGGCGTCAGAGGTTGCCGTCCGTAAGCGAACCGATACCCAATTCACCCCTTGGTGTGACACCTGTGGGGCGTGTGCGGTTCTCAGTGCTTGTAGAAGCCCTGCCCGCTCTTGCGGCCGATGTCACCGGCGTCCACCATCCGGCGCATCAGCTCCGGCGGGGCGAACTTCTCGTCCTGGGTCTCGGTGTAGATGTTGCCGGTGGCGTGCAGCAGGATGTCGACGCCGGTGAGGTCCGCGGTGGCCAGCGGGCCCATGGCGTGGCCGAAGCCCAGCTTGCAGGCCAGGTCGATGTCCTCGGCGGTGGCGACGCCCGACTCGTAGAGCTTGGTGGCCTCCACCACGAGGGCGGAGATCAGCCGGGTGGTCACGAAGCCGGCCACGTCACGGTTGACGACGATGCAGGTCTTGCCGACGGACTCGGCGAACTCCCGCGCGGTGGCGAGCGCCTCGTCGCCGGTCTTGTAGCCGCGCACCAGCTCGACGAGCTGCATCATCGGCACCGGCGAGAAGAAGTGGACGCCGACGACGCGCTCGGGGCGCTCGGTGACGGCCGCGATCTTGGTGATCGGGATGGCGGAGGTGTTGGAGGCGAGCACGGCCTCCGGGCGCACGATCTTGTCGAGCGCGCGGAAGATCTCGTGCTTGACCTCGAGCTTCTCGAAGACGGCCTCGACCACGATGTCGGCGTCCGCCGCCGCGTCCAGGTCGGTCGTCGTGGTGATCCGCCCGAGCGCCGCCTCGGCGTCGGCGGCGTCCAGCTTGCCCTTGCTCACGAACTTGTCGTACGACGCCTTGATGCCGTCCGTACCGCGCTTCAGCGCCTCGTCGGTGACGTCGCGCAGGACGACGTCCCACCCCGCCTGCGCGGAGACCTGAGCGATGCCGGAACCCATGAGACCGGCCCCGATGACGGCAAGCTTCCGTGCCACTCCGACTCCCTTGTATGCATACACGCTGTTTACGTTTGCTCTCGGGCGGACACTAGCGGGCGTGAGCCGCTGTGTGACCGGTAAGTAACGCGCGTCACGTCTCATCTGACGGACATCACACCGGTGGGCGGCAGAAGGCGTAACTACCCTGATCCCATGGTCAATCTGACGCGCATCTACACCAGGACCGGCGACCGGGGCACCACCGCCCTCGGCGACATGAGCCGGGTCGCCAAGACCGATCCGAGGATCTCGGCGTACGCCGACGCCAACGAGGCCAACGCGGTCATCGGGACGGCCGTCGCGCTGGGCGGTCTGGAGGAGGAGGTCGTCGCGGTCCTCACCCGGGTGCAGAACGACCTGTTCGACGTGGGTGCGGATCTGTCGACGCCCGTGGTGGAGGACCCGGAGTACCCGCCGCTGAGGGTCGAGCAGTTCTACATCGACAAGCTGGAGGCCGACTGCGACCGCTTCAACGAGCGGCTGGAGAAGCTGAGGTCGTTCATCCTGCCGGGCGGCACCCCGGGCGCGGCGCTGCTGCACCAGGCCTGCACGGTCGTACGGCGGGCCGAGCGTTCGACCTGGGCGGCGCTGGAGGTGTACGAGGAGGTCATGAACCCGCTCACGGCGACCTACCTCAACCGGCTCTCGGACCTGCTGTTCATCCTCGCGCGCACCGCGAACAAGGAGGTCGGGGACGTGCTGTGGGTGCCCGGCGGCGAGCGGTGACGCTGGGCGCTGGGCCGGGCGGTTCTTCGGGTGCGGCGCCGTGGGGGCTGGTCGCGCCCGCGCGGCGGAGCCGCGTATTCGGCACAGCCCCGCGCCCCTAAGGGCGGCGGTCGGGGGCGCTGGTCGCGCCCGCGCGGGCGAGCCGCGCATCGGCACAGCCCCGCGCCCCTATGGGCGGCGGTCGGAGCCGACGTCGCGCCCGCGCGGCGGAGCCGCGGGTCGGTACAGCCCCGTACTCCTAAGGGCGGCGGTCGGGGGCGACGTGCTCCCGGGCGGGTGAGGTCTTCTCGCGTTTCGGGAAGAGGGTGTAGCTCGTCGCGATGACCAGGTTGATGCCGATCACCCAGAGCATGCGCTGCTGCCAGGAGCGCAGCGAGCTGGTGTCCCCGTCGCCGCCGACGTACCAGGCGGCGGCCTGGAGGAGGGCGAGGGCGACCACGGCCGCGAGGGTCCAGCGGCCGGCCACCCTCCACTCGTGGACCGCGCGGGCGGTGCCGTACCTCGGCGGCCGGGGCGGCGGCGGTCCGTCGGCGAAACGGTGGGCGAAGCGGGCGTCGGCCCACTTGACGGTGGCGTGGCCGAGACCCACCGTGAAACCGATGTACACGGCGGCCAGGCCGTGCTTCCAGTCGGGCTCGGCGCCGTTCTTGAGGTCGACCGCGGTGACGGCGAGCAGCAGGATCTCCAGCAGCGGCTCGCACAGCAGCAGGGCCAGCCCGAGGCGCGGCATCCTCAGCACGTAGCGCAGGGTCAGTCCCCCGGCCAGCAGCACCCAGAAAGCCACTTCACAGGCGACGATCAGTCCGACGATCACGGCTCGCTCCTCTCGGTCACCCTTCCAGGCTCCCGGCGGTCCGCGCGCCGCGCGTCGTCGGCGGTGAGGAACCCGCACTACATCGAAAGATGCAGCCGGGACCGTCCCCGGGGTGCACGCGCGCGGTCCGGCGGCGGTGTTGGATGAGGGCATGCTGTCCGCGCTCCCCCGCCCCCGCCGCTTCGACGTGCTCATCGCGCTGGCCGGGCTGCTGGGCGGTCTGCTGCTGTGGGGCCTGGGGCTGGGCTCGCGGGCGGCGGACGAGCCGGTCGTGGTGTGGCCGGGCCGCTGGCCGGTCCTGGTGCCGCTGGTGGTGATGGCGGGCTGCGAGCTGCTGCGGCGGACCGCGCCGCGCCAGGCCCTGCTGGTGGCGACGGCGGCGGTCTTCGCGGATCTGCTGACCCAGGGCAATCTGGTCACCGTCGTGATGTTCACGGACGTGATCTACGCGTCCGTGCTGTACGGCCCGCCCGCCGCGGCCCGCCGTGTCCCCCGGGTGACCGGCATCATGTCGGTGGCCGGGATGGTGGTGCCGTACGCGATGTGGCGGGTGCCCGAGGCGCTGCTGATCGGCGTGGCCGTCGGAGTGGTGGCGTTCGCGCCCGCGGCCACGGGCCTGATCGTGCGCAACCACCGGGACGCCGCCGAGGCGGCCCGGCTGGCGGCCGAACGCACGGCGCTGCTGGCCGAGATGGACCGGGTGCAGGCGGTCACCGCCGAGCGCGCCCGGATGGCGCGGGAGCTGCACGACATGGTCGCCAACCATCTGTCGGCGATCGCCATCCACTCCACCGCCGCGCTGTCCCTGGACGAGCCGGCCACCACCCGGCAGGCGCTCGGGGTGATCCGGGAGAACAGTGTCGCGGGGCTGGCCGAGATGCGCCGTCTCATCGGCATCCTGCGCGACGGCAGCGGGGACGGCGAGCCCGCCGCCACACCCACCCTGGACGGCCTGGACGCGCTGGTCGCCTCGGCCCGGAGCAACGGCCTGGACGTGTCCCTGGACGTGTCCCTGGACGGCGACTCCCCGGCCGGTGTCCCCGCGCCGGTCGAGCTCGCCGCGTACCGCATCGTCCAGGAGTCGCTGACCAACGCCCTCAAGCACGCGGGCCCCGGCCGGGTCTCGGTCGTGCTGCGCGCCTGCGAGGGCGCGCTGTCCCTGACCGTCACCAGTCCCTGCGGCGGCCACGACGGGCCGCGCGCTCCCGGCTCGGGCGCCGGGCTGGTGGGGATGCGGGAGCGGGCCACGCTGCTGCGCGGCACGCTCCGGGCGGGTGCGGAGGACTCCCCGGACGGCAGGGTCTGGGCGGTCCGCGCGACGCTTCCCACTGCCGAAGGAGATCCCGCATGATCCGCGTCCTCGTCGCCGAGGACCAGTCCGCCGTCCGCGCCGGGCTGGTGCTCATCCTGCGCAGCGCGCCCGACGTCGAGGTGGTCGGCGAGGCGGCCGACGGCGAGCAGGCGGTGGAGCTGGCCCGGGAGCTGCGGCCGGATCTGGTGCTGATGGACGTTCAGATGCCGCGCATGGACGGGGTGTCGGCGACCCGGGCGGTGGTCGCGGAGCGGCTGGCGGACGTGCTGGTGCTGACCACCTTCGACCTCGACGAGTATGTGTTCGGGGCGCTGCGGGCCGGGGCGGCGGGGTTCCTGCTGAAGGACACCGACGCCCGGGACCTGCTGGAGGCGGTGCGCACGGTCGCACGGGGCGAGGGCCTGATCGCGCCGGCGGTGACCCGGCGTCTGATCGCCGAGTTCGCCTCCGGGCCTGCCCGCCCGAAGGCCGATCCGGCGTTGCTGGAGTCGCTGACACCGCGTGAGCGCGAAGTATTGATCTGCCTCGGCGAGGGACTGTCGAACGCGGCCGTCGCGGCCCGTCTGGACATGGCCGAGGCGACGGTGAAGACGCACGTCAGCCGGTTGCTGGGGAAGCTGGAACTGCGCAGCCGGGTGCAAGCGGCGGTGCTCGCCCAGGAGTTGGGACTGAGGTAGTACACACCGCCAGAGTGGTCCAGACCTATTGACCTCTGGTCCAGACCTTTCCTATCCTCGCGGCACCGTGGGCGTGAAGGCTCAGTCATGCCCCCAACACCCCCTGAGGAGAAGCGCATGCGCTTCGGACACAGAGCTGCGGCAGGGTTCGCGACCCTGCTGCTCCCGCTGGCCGGAATGGTGGGGCTCGCCAGCCCCGCCCAGGCGGCGACCAGTGCCACCGCCACCTTCACCAAGACCCAGGACTGGGGCACCGGCTTCGGCGGCCAGTGGACGGTGAAGAACACCGGTGACACGACCATCAACTCCTGGACGGTCGAGTGGGACTTCCCCTCCGGCACGTCCGTCACCTCCGCCTGGGACGCCGACGTCACCTCCGCCGGCAACCACTGGACCGCCAAGAACAAGACCTGGAACGGCACCCTCAACCCCGGTGCCTCCATCTCCTTCGGCTTCAACGGCGCCGGCCCCGGCTCGCCCTCCAACTGCAAGATCAACGGTGGCAGCTGCGACGGCGGCCCGACGGTCCCCGGCGACACCGCACCGTCCGCGCCGGGCACCCCGACCGCCTCCGGCGTCACCGACACCTCGGTGAAGCTCAGCTGGTCGGCGGCCACCGACGACAAGGGCGTCAAGAACTACGACGTCCTGCGCGGCGGCACCAAGGTCGCGACCGTCACCGGCACCACCTATACCGACACCGGCCTCACCGCCGGCACCGACTACTCCTACACCGTCCAGGCCCGTGACACCGCCGACCAGACCGGCCCGGCCAGCGGCTCCGTCGCCGTCCGCACCACCGGCGGCGGCACCGACCCGCAGCCCGGCGCCAAGGTCAACCTCGGCTACTTCACCGAGTGGGGCGTCTACGGCCGCAACTACCACGTCAAGAACCTCGTGACCTCCGGCTCCGCGTCGAAGATCACCCACATCAACTACGCGTTCGGCAACGTCAAGAACGGTCAGTGCACCGTCGACGACACCTACGCCGCCTACGACAAGGCGTACACCGCCGACCAGTCCGTCTCCGGTGTCGCCGACACCTGGGACCAGCCGCTGCGCGGCAACTTCAACCAGCTGCGCCAGCTGAAGGCCAAGTACCCGCACATCAAGGTGCTGTACTCGTTCGGCGGCTGGACCTACTCCGGCGGCTTCGGCCAGGCCGCGGCCAACGCGACCGCGTTCGCCAAGTCCTGCAAGGCCGTCGTGGAGGACCCGCGCTGGGCCGATGTGTTCGACGGCATCGACATCGACTGGGAGTACCCGAACGCCTGCGGTCTGACCTGCGACACCTCCGGCGCCGCGGCCTTCAGGAACCTCTCCCAGGCGCTGCGTGCCGAGTTCGGCCAGAACTACCTGATCACCGCCGCCATCACCGCTGACGCCTCCTCCGGCGGCAAGATCGACGCGGCCGACTACGGCGGCGCCGCGCAGTACCTCGACTGGTACAACGTGATGACCTACGACTACTTCGGCGCCTGGGACAAGACGGGCCCGACGGCCCCGCACTCCCCGCTGACCTCGTACTCGGGCATCCCGAAGGCCGGCTTCAACTCGGCCGACGCGATCGCCAAGCTCAAGGCCAAGGGCGTCCCGGCGAGCAAGCTCCTGCTCGGCATCGGCTTCTACGGCCGCGGCTGGACCGGCGTGACCCAGGCCGCCCCCGGCGGCACGGCGACCGGCGCGGCTCCCGGCACCTACGAGGCCGGCATCGAGGACTACAAGGTCCTCAAGACGGCCTGCCCGGCCACCGGCACCGTCGGCGGCACGGCGTACGCCCACTGCGGCACCAACTGGTGGTCGTACGACACCCCGGCCACCATCGGCACGAAGATGGCGTGGGCCAAGTCCCAGAACCTGGGCGGCGCCTTCTTCTGGGAGTTCTCCGGCGACACCAGCAACGGTGAGCTGGTCGGCGCCATCAGCAACGGTCTGAAGTAACAGCTGACTGAAGAGTTCCACTAAGCGACGTTGACGCGCTGACCGGGCGGGGCTGCCTCAAGCCACGCGAGAAAACCGGTCAGCGCGTCTTCGCTCATCGCGAGCTCCAGACGTGTGCCCCGGTGCAGACAGACCAGGATCACCGCGTCGGACAGCAGGGCCAGCTCCTCCTCGCCCTCGGGGACGCGGCGGCCGGCCACCTCGATCGCGGAACGCTCCAGGACGCGGCGCGGACGATGCGCGTAGGAGAAGACCCGGAACCACTCGATACGGTCACCGCTGTAGCGGGCGATACCGTACGCCCACCCTTTGCCGCTGGTGTCGCCCCCCTCGGGGACGTCCCAGCGCAGGCTGCAGTCGAAGGTGCCCCCGGAACGCTGGATCAGTCTGCGGCGCAGACCGAAGACGAACAGCCCCAGCACCACGAGCGCCACGACGATTCCGCACACAGTCAGAGCGAGGACCATCGACACCGACCTCCTCGTCTCCTAGGTAACGGAACGTAAAAAACACCCAGATCTGCCTCAGCCGCGGCTGGGACCGGAGAGCTCCGGTCCCAGCCGCGGCTGAGTTACATCATCGCGTGACTCCCCCAGTGTCTGGAGGACCTGGGGTCACCCCCAGGGGCGCCGGTGGGTCAGCGCGCCGTCGCCGCCCGCAGGCGGACCTCGGCGCGACGCTCGGCGGAGGCGTCCTCCACCGACTTGGCGCGCTCCAGCGCCCGCTCCGCACGCTGGACGTCGATCTCCTCGGAGAGCTCGGCGACCTCCGCCAGCAGCGACAGCTTGTCGTCCGCGAACGAGATGAATCCGCCGTGCACCGCGACGATCACGGTTCCACCGTCACTCGTACGGATGGTCACGGGGCCCGACTCCAGCACACCGAGCAGCGGCTGGTGACCGGGCATGACGCCGATGTCGCCGGACGTGGTGCGCGCGACGACCAGGGTGGCCTCGCCGGACCAGACCTCTCGGTCGGCCGCGACCAGCGCGACGTGCAGCTCAGCAGCCAAGGGTGGCTCCTCGGGTCACCACCCGGCGGGTCTGCCGGGTGTTGGTTACAAGTCTAATGGGCGTGGCGGAGGGGGCAGGACGCGCCCGCCCCCTCCGGCCGAGCGCGAGGCTCAGGAGACGCCCAGCTCCTTGGCGTTGGCCTTGAGGTCCTCGATGCCACCGCAGAGGAAGAACGCCTGCTCCGGGAAGTGGTCGTACTCGCCGTCGATGATCGCGTTGAACGCGGCGATCGACTCGTCCAGCGGCACGTCCGACCCGTCGACGCCGGTGAACTGCTTGGCGACATGGGTGTTCTGGGACAGGAAGCGCTCCACGCGACGGGCACGGTGGACGACGAGCTTGTCCTCCTCGCCGAGCTCGTCGATACCGAGGATCGCGATGATGTCCTGGAGGTCCTTGTACTTCTGCAGCACCGTCTTGACGCGCATCGCGGTGTTGTAGTGGTCCGCCGCGATGTACCGCGGGTCCAGGATGCGGGACGTGGAGTCCAGCGGGTCCACGGCCGGGTAGATGCCCTTCTCGGAGATCGGACGGGAGAGAACCGTCGTCGCGTCGAGGTGGGCGAACGTGGTGGCCGGCGCCGGGTCGGTCAGGTCGTCCGCGGGGACGTAGATCGCCTGCATCGAGGTGATCGAGTGACCGCGGGTCGAGGTGATGCGCTCCTGGAGGAGACCCATCTCGTCGGCCAGGTTCGGCTGGTAGCCCACCGCGGAGGGCATACGGCCGAGCAGGGTCGACACCTCGGAACCGGCCTGGGTGAAGCGGAAGATGTTGTCGATGAAGAACAGCACGTCCTGCTTCTGCACATCGCGGAAGTACTCCGCCATGGTCAGACCGGCGAGGGCCACGCGCAGACGGGTGCCCGGGGGCTCGTCCATCTGACCGAAGACCAGGGCGGTCTTGTCGATGACGCCCGAGTCGGCCATCTCCTCGATGAGGTCGTTGCCCTCACGGGTGCGCTCACCGACACCGGCGAACACGGAGACACCGTCGTGGTTGTTGGCGACGCGGTAGATCATCTCCTGGATGAGCACCGTCTTGCCGACGCCGGCACCACCGAACAGACCGATCTTTCCACCCTTGACGTACGGGGTGAGAAGGTCGATGACCTTGACGCCGGTCTCGAACATCTCGGTCTTCGACTCGAGCTCGTCGAAGTTCGGGGCCTTGCGGTGGATGCCCCAGCGCTCGCCCTCGTAGGACTCGTCGACGTTCAGCACCTCACCGAGGGTGTTGAACACCTTGCCCTTGGTGAAGTCGCCGACGGGCACCGTGATGGAGGCACCGGTGTCGGTGACCGGGGCCTGGCGGACCAGACCGTCGGTGGGCTGCATCGAGATCGTGCGGACCAGGCCGTCACCCAGGTGCTGGGCGACCTCCAGGGTCAGCGTCTTCTTCTCACCCTCGTTGGCCGGGTCGGAGACCTCGACGTGCAGGGCGTTGTAGATGTCCGGCATGGCGTCGACGGGGAACTCCACGTCGACGACCGGACCGATGACCCGGGCGACGCGGCCCGTGGCAACGGCCGTCTCAGAAGTCGTCGTCATTACTTGTCACTCCCCGCGGTCGCGTCGGCAAGGGCTGCGGAGCCACCGACGATCTCGCTGATTTCCTGGGTGATTTCGGCCTGGCGGGCCGCGTTGGCAAGACGGGAGAGCGTGTTGATCAGCTCGCCCGCGTTGTCGGTGGCCGACTTCATCGCGCGGCGGGTGGCGGCGTGCTTGGAAGCGGCCGACTGCAGCAGCGCGTTGTAGATACGGCTTTCGACGTAGCGCGGCAGAAGGGCGTCGAGGACGTCCTCCGCCGACGGCTCGAAGTCGAACAGGGGGAGGATCTCGCCCTTGGACGGGGCGGTCTCCTTGGCGACCTCGTCGAGGCTGAGCGGCAGCATCCGGCTGTCCACCGCCGTCTGCGTCATCATCGACACGAACTCGGTGTAGACGATGTGGAGCTCGTCCACGCCGCCGTCCGCCGTCTCCTTCTCGATGGCCTCGATCAGCGGACCCGCGACCTTCTTGGCGTCCGCGTAGGCGGGCTCGTCGGTGAAGCCCGACCACGACTCCGCGACCTTGCGCTCGCGGAAGTTGTAGTGGGCCAGACCGCGGCGGCCGACGATGTACGTGTCGACCTCCTTGCCCTCGGCCTCAAGACGCTCCGTCAGCTTCTCCGCCGCCTTGATGGCGTTGGCGTTGAAGGCGCCGGCCAGACCACGGTCGCTGGTCAGCAGGAGTACTGCGGACCGGGTGACCGTCTCGGCCTGGGTGGTCAGCGGGTGCTTGGTGTTCGAACCGGTGCCGACCGCCGTGACCGCGCGGGTCAGTTCCTGCGCGTACGGCGTGGAGGCCGCCACCTTGCGCTGCGCCTTGACGACGCGCGAGGCGGCGATCATCTCCATCGCCTTGGTGATCTTCTTGGTCGCGGTGACGGAGCGGATGCGACGCTTGTAGACCCGGAGCTGGGCTCCCATGAGTCAGGTCCCTTCCTACGTCACTTGGCCGCGGCCGGGGCGTCCTCGCCGAGAAGCTTGCCGTCCGAGGTCTCGAACTGCTTCTTGAAGGCGGCGATGGCGTCGGCAACAGCGGTCAGGGTGTCGTCCGACATCTTGGCGCCCTCCTTGATGGAGGTCATCAGGCCCTGCTCCGAGCGGTGCAGGTACTCGACCAGCTCCTTCTCGAAGCGGCGGATGTCGGCGACCGGGACGTCGTCCATCTTGCCGGTGGTGCCGGCCCACACGGACACGACCTGGTCCTCGGTCGGCATCGGCTGGTACTGAGGCTGCTTGAGCAGCTCGACCAGGCGCTGACCGCGCTCCAGCTGCGCCTTCGACGCGGCGTCCAGGTCGGAACCGAAGGCGGCGAACGCCTCCAGCTCACGGTACTGGGCGAGGTCCAGACGGAGACGGCCGGAGACCTGGCGCATCGCCTTGTGCTGGGCGGAGCCACCGACGCGGGAGACCGAGATACCGACGTTCAGGGCCGGACGCTGACCGGCGTTGAACAGGTCGGACTCCAGGAAGCACTGGCCGTCGGTGATGGAGATGACGTTGGTCGGGATGAACGCCGAGACGTCGTTGGCCTTGGTCTCGACGATCGGCAGACCCGTCATCGAACCGGCGCCCAGGTCGTCGGAGAGCTTCGCGCAGCGCTCCAGCAGACGGGAGTGCAGGTAGAAGACGTCGCCCGGGTAGGCCTCACGGCCCGGCGGACGGCGCAGCAGCAGCGACACGGCGCGGTAGGCGTCGGCCTGCTTCGACAGGTCGTCGAAGATGATCAGGACGTGCTTGCCCTCGTACATCCACTGCTGGCCGATGGCCGAGCCGGTGTAGGGGGCGAGGTACTTGAAGCCGGCCGGGTCGGACGCCGGGGCGGCGACGATGGTCGTGTACTCCAGCGCGCCGTTCTCCTCCAGCGCGCGGCGCACGCCGGCGATGGTGGAGCCCTTCTGGCCGATGGCGACGTAGATGCAGCGGACCTGCTTCTTCGGGTCGCCCGAGCGCCAGTTGTCGCGCTGGTTGATGATCGTGTCGACGGCCAGGGCGGTCTTGCCGGTCTGGCGGTCACCGATGATCAGCTGACGCTGACCACGGCCGATCGGGGTCATCGCGTCGACGGCCTTGTAGCCGGTCTCCATCGGCTCGTGCACCGACTTGCGCTGCATGACCGTGGGGGCCTGCAGCTCGAGGGCGCGGCGACCGCTGGTCTCGATCTCGCCGAGGCCGTCGATCGGGTTGCCGAGCGGGTCGACGACGCGGCCGAGGTAGCCCTCGCCCACGGCGACCGACAGGACCTCACCGGTGCGGGTGACCGGCTGGCCCTCTTCGATGCCGCTGAACTCGCCGAGGACGATGGCACCGATCTCGCGCTCCTCGAGGTTGAGGGCGAGGCCGAGGGTGCCGTCCTCGAACTTCAGCAGTTCGTTGGCCATGGCCGAGGGCAGACCCTCGACCTTCGCGATGCCGTCGCCGGCAAGGGTGACCGTACCGACCTCCTCGCGCGAGGCCGCGTCCGGCTTGTACGACTGGACGAAGTTCTCCAGCGCGTCCCGGATCTCCTCCGGCCGGATCGTGAGCTCCGCCATCTGGGTTCCCTGCTCTCCTTGTTGGGCCCGAAGTTTCACTTTGGGGGGATGGGGACTCCCCCCTGAACGAGGTGAATCCTCTGCACGGCCCAACATGGGCCGTAGGTACGTCTTGCGTTTTCAGTTGGCGTGGCGCTGGGCGCCCGCGTCAGCTCGCCAGTCGGCGGGCGGCGTCGTCGATGCGGTCCGCGACCGAGCCGTTGATGACCTCGTCACCGACCTGCACCCGCATCCCGCCGAGGACCTCGGGGTCCACGTCGAGGTTGAGGTGCATCGTGCGCCCGTAGAGCTTCGCCAGGGCGGCGCCCAGGCGCTGCTTCTGGCCGTCGCTCAGCGGCACCGCCGAGGTGACGACGGCGACCATGCGGCCCCGGCGCTCGGCGGCGAGCTTGGACAGGGACTCGAGTCCCGACTCCAGGCTACGTCCACGCGGGACGGTCACCAGACGCGTCACCAGACGCTCGGTGGTGGCCTTCGCACGGCCGCCGAGCAGGCTGCGCAGCAGCTCGCCCTTGGCGGCGGTGGTGGCCTTGCGGTCGGTCAGCGCGGCGCGCAGCTCGGTGCTCGAGGAGACGATCCGGCCGAACCGGAACAGCTCGTCCTCGACGTCGTCGAGCGTGCCCGCCTGCTGGGCGGCGGTGAGGTCGGCGGTGTCCGCCAGCTCCTCCAGCGCGTCCACCAGGTCGCGCGACTGCGACCAGCGGGAGCGCACCATGCCGGCCAGCAGGTCGACGGTCTCGCCGCCGACCTGGCCGCCGAGCAGGCGCTGGGCCAGCTCGGCCTTGGCCTCGCCGGACTGCGCCGGGTCGGTGAGGACCCGACGCAAGCTGACCTCGCGGTCGAGCAGCGCGGTGACGGCGGCCAGCTCGTCGGCGAGCCGCGTCGCGTCCACGGACGTGGAGTCCGTCAGCGCGTCGAGACGCTCGCGTGCGGCAGCCAGGGCCTCGCGGCTCGCTCCGTTCATCGCGTGGCCTCGGCCTTCTCCTCGAGCTCGTCGAGGAAGCGGTCGATGACGCGGCTCTGCCGGGCGTGGTCCTCGAGGGACTCACCGACGAGCTTGCCGGCCAGGTCGGTGGCGAGCTTGCCGACGTCCTGACGCAGGGCGGACGAAGCCGCCTTGCGGTCGGCCTCGATCTGGGCGTGGCCGGCGGCGACGATCTCCTCGCGCTGGCGCTGGCCCTCCGCGCGCATCTCGGCGATGAGCGCGGCACCCTGCTCCTGCGCCTCCTGGCGGAGACGCGCGGCCTCGTGCCGGGCTTCGGCGAGCTGAGCCTTGTACTGCTCGAGAACGCTCTGGGCCTCGGTCTGCGCGGCCTCGGCCTTTTCGATACCGCCTTCGATGGCCTCGCGACGCTCTTCCAGAACCTTGTTGATGGTCGGGAGGAGCTTCTTGGCGAGGAAGCCGAAGACGATGACGAAGGCGATGAGGCCGATGACCACCTCGGGCCACGGCGGAATGAGGGGGTTCTCCTTCTCACCCTCTTGCGCCAGGATCATGGCGAGGTTCACATCAGTGCCTTTCGTCGAAAGGGACGGTCGTCAGGTTCGTCTTAGTAGACGAACGGCATGACGAGACCGATCAGGGCGAGCGCCTCACAGAAGGCGAAGCCCAGGATCTGGTTGGCGCGGATCAGACCGGCCGCCTCGGGCTGGCGGGCGAGGGCCTGGGTGCCGTTGCCGAAGATGATGCCAACGCCGACGCCGGGGCCGATGGCCGCAAGACCGTAACCGACGGAACCGAGGTCACCGGTGACAGCAGCAAGGTTGGACATGCCAGTTCTTCCTTCTCTTTACGGACCGGTGGGGGTTGGCCACCGGACGAGTGCGGGGGTTTCGAAAGCGGCGGTGCTCAGTGGTGCTCGGCGAGCGCGCCCTGGATGAAGGTGCAGGTCAGCAGGACGAACACATACGCCTGGACCGCCTGGATGAAGAGCTCGAACGCGGTCATGACGATGACCATCGTGAACGAGACGGCCGAGTAGGCGATGCCGATGCCGTTCAGCATGTACCAGGTGGCAATGGTGAAGAGCAGCAGCAGCGTGTGGCCGGCGAACATGTTCGCGAAGAGCCGGACCGCGTGCGTGAACGGGCGGACCAGCAGGTTCGAGAAGAACTCGATCGTCATGGCCAGCGGGAGCACCGGGCCGAGCGACTTGTCGTAGCCGGTGAAGTTCTTGAAGGCACCGACGAAGCCGTGACGCTTGAACGTCAGCGAGACCCAGGTGATGTAGACGATCAGGGCCAGGATCGCCGGGTAGGCGATGATCGACGTCACCGGGAACGCGGCCACGGGAACGATGGACCAGAGGTTCATCATCCAGATGAAGAAGAAGAGGGAGACGGCGAGCGGTACGTACTTCTCACCCTCCTTCTTGCCGATCGTCTCGTAGACGATGCCGCGGCGGACGAAGTCGTAGCCGGCCTCGGCGACCATCTGGAGCTTGCCGGGGACGAGCTTCGGCCGGGCGAAGGCCGCCCAGAAGAAGCCGACCACGATGATCGAGCCGAGCAGCGCGAGCAGCATCGGCTTGTTGAAGTAGAAGCCGTTGCCGTCGGCGTCGCCCCAGAGCGGCTCGAACAGGAACGAGTGCAGGCCCGGAGCCGGGAAGCCACAACCGTCGAACAGGTGGCAGTCGGTCTCGAAGGCGAGCACCTGCGTCGGGTCAGCACTCACCGCGGGCTCCTTCATCGTGGCGCATAGGTACGGCAACCTCGTTGTGTCGGCGCGGCGTGCGGCCGCGGTTCGGCACGGGACTGGTGTTTCGGATGTGGGGGCGGCTGTGGGGCATCTCGCCTCGCGATCGAACAGGCGTCAGCTCGGATGCCCGCGCCCGCGATGCCGCAGTTGGCACCGGACGATAGCAGCATCTCTCAGGCGTCTTTATCCCGGCCCTACCCATCACGACGAGTGCCCCGATTTTCCGGGCTTGTCACCGGTCGAGGAGGAGGTCGAGTCGGGTTCGACGTAGAGAATCTTGGACTTCATGTGCGCCCGCGTCTGTGCGGCGATCCACGTCAGGGTGGCGACGACGAGGGTGAGCGCGAAGGCCTTGGGGTTGAACAGCGTGGTGTTCTTGAACGCGGCGACGAAGATGAACAACAGCAGGATCTGCGCCGCGTAGAGCATCAGGCCCATGGCCTGGAACAGATGCGGAAGCGATTTGGCGGTGCGCTGGAGCACGTACAGGCCGATCCCCATGAAGAGGATGACGACCAGCGTCGCGACGACGGCCCCCACCGCTCCTTCGCCGCCGGCCACCACACCGCTCACGACGGCCGCGACCGCCCCTACGGCAGCTGTGGGTACAGCGGCCTGGGCAAGGATCCGGACGTCATTGGACGGCATGGCGGCAACTCCGCTTTCGCAGGGGGCAGGGGTGTCGTCATGGACGAGCGTAGTCCCGGGCCGAGAGGGAAACTCACGTCCGAGCGGGCCGTCGCACTACGGTCCTTCGGCTCTATCCCGGGTTCTCGTGAACGCTATCACAAACTATTTGATGAGGTCTTTACCTGCTGAGTGTGCCTGCCGTCACACATGAGAGTGAAGGTGCGCGTCTGTGCAGAAACCGAGCCGACTTGCCTGATATTGGCCCGGTTCGTTCCCCCATGACTTGGCAATGCTCTAGTCAGATTCTTACCTTTACCTCAGCGCGAGCTCTCCGCTTTGCCCCGATCCATGACGTGCGGACGGGCGCTGAGAGCGGTCGCTCCGTTGACCGAGGGGACACCGGCCGCGACCGGCGTGCGCGGCTCCGCGGTACCGGGCTCCGCGGTCTCCGGCACCGCCTCCGCGAACGGTTCCGCTTCGCCGCGGCGACGGCGGTAGCGGGGCGGCACGAAGCGCTCGGCCCAGCGGGGCGCGCGGGGCGTGAAACGGGGCAGCAGCAGAAGGATCAGACCGATCGCGCTGAGTACCACGACACCGAGCACGATCCACATGGACGCGGAGTTCACGGAGTAGGCCAGGGCGCCGAAGGCGATCAGCGCGGACCAGAAGTACATGATCAGGACGGCACGGCTGTGCGAGTGGCCGATCTCCAGCAGCCGGTGGTGCAGATGCCCGCGGTCCGCGGCGAAGGGCGACTGCCCCCGCCAGGTCCGGCGCACGATCGCCAGGATCAGGTCGGCCGCCGGGATCGCGATGATGGTCAGCGGCAGCAGCAGCGGGATGTAGACCGGCACCGTCTGGTGCACCGCCGCCTTCTCCGACCCCGCGAACAGCTTCAGCGCGTCCGGGTCGACCTGCCCCGTGACGGAGATCGCGCCCGCCGCCAGCACCAGGCCGATCAGCATCGAGCCCGAGTCGCCCATGAAGATCCGGGCCGGGTGCATGTTGTGCGGCAGGAAGCCCAGGCACATGCCCATCAGGATCGCCGAGAACAGCGTGGCCGGAGCGGCCGCCTCGATGCCGTACGACACCCAGACCCGGTACGCGTAGAGGAAGAACGCCGCCGACGCGATGCACACCATGCCCGCCGCGAGGCCGTCCAGGCCGTCGACGAAGTTCACCGCGTTGATGGTGATGACGACCAGGGCGACGGTCAGCAGGGTGCCCTGCCACTGGGTCAGCGCCACGTTGCCGACGCCCGGGATGGGCAGCCACAGGATCGTCAGACCCTGCATGACCATCACGCCCGCGGCGATCATCTGCGCGCCCAGCTTGATCAGCGCGTCGATCTCGAACTTGTCGTCGAGGACACCGATCAGCCAGATCAGCGCGGCACCGGAGAGCAGCGCGCGCGGTTCGTTGGAGGTCTCGAAGACCTCGCTCAGGTTCGCCAGGTGCCCGGCCACCAGCAGGCCCGCGCACAGTCCGAAGAACATGGCGATACCGCCGAGCCGCGGAGTGGGCTCCCGGTGCACGTCCCGGGCCCGGATCTCCGGCATAGCCCCGGCCACGATCGCGAACTTCCGTACCGGCCCTGTCAGCAGATACGTCACCGCGGCCGTGACGCAGAGCGTCAGCAGGTATTCACGCACGGGCTTCCCCACAGGTCTCGCTGGCCATCACAGCCCCACACCCTAGCGACGCTCGCGTACGCGACGCATATGTGTGGGGACTTCCGGGTAGCGACGATGGTTCCACGGACGGCCGCGCACCGGCCCGCGCCCCGGTCGGGGCCCTGGTCCGCCTACCCCGCCTCAGCCCGGATACGGCGGGAAGGCCGCCACCAGTTCCCGCACCTCCTCGCGGGCCCCGAAGCTGTCCACCTCGTCCCGCAGCACCCCCGCCACGAGCGCGGCGAGCCGGGCCATCTCCGGCTTCCCCATGCCCTGCGTGGTGACCGCGGCCGTGCCCAGCCTGAGGCCCCTGGTGTCCCCGTGCGGCAGCACACAGCAGTCCAGGACCACCCCGGCGGCGGCGAGCCGTCCGCGCGCCCCGCGGCCGTCCACCCCCAGCGGCGCCGGGTCGGCCGTGATCAGATGCGTGTCGGTGCCGCCCGTGGTGACGGTCAGCCCCTCCGCCTCCAGCCCGGCCGCCAGCGCCCGCGCGTTCGCCACCACCTGATGGGCGTACGTCGTGAAGGCCGGGCCGGCCGCCTCGCCGAACGCGACCGCCTTCGCGGCGACCGAGTTCATCTGCGCCCCGCCCTGGGTGAACGGGAACACCGCCCGGTCCACCCGCTCGGCCAGCTCCGGACCGCACAGCAGCATCCCGCCGCGCGGCCCGCGCAACACCTTGTGGGTGGTCGCGCAGACGATGTCGGCGTACGGCACCGGGCTGGGCGCCGCTCCCCCGGCCACCAGCCCGATCGGGTGGGCGGCGTCCGCGATGAGATAGGCGCCCGCCTCGTCGGCGATCGCCCGGAAGAGGGCGTAGTCGATGTGCCGCGGGTACGCGATCGAGCCGCACACGATCGCCTTCGGGCGGTGCGCGCGGGCCAGGGCGCGCACCTGCTCGTAGTCGATCAGCCCGGTCTCCGCGTCGACGCCGTAGCCGACGAAGTCGAACCAGCGGCCGGAGAAGTTCGCCGGCGAGCCGTGCGTGAGGTGCCCGCCGTGTGTGAGGCCGAGGGCCAGGACGGTGTCGCCGGGGCGCAGCAGCGCCGCGTAGGCCGCGAGGACGGCCGAGGAGCCCGAGTGCGGCTGGACGTTGGCGTGGCCGGCGCCGAACAGCGCGGTGGCCCGTTCCACGGCGATCCGCTCGGCCACGTCGACGAGTTCGCAGCCGCCGTGGTAGCGGGAGCCGGGGTAGCCCTCGGCGTACTTGTTCGCCAGCGGTGAGCCCAGTACGGCCAGCACGGCGGGCGAGGTGAAGTTCTCGGCGGCGATCAGCTGGATCGTCGTCGACTGTCGTCGGCGCTCGCCCAGCAGGACATCGGCCAGTTCGGGGTCCTGGCGCCGGAGCGCGTCGACCTCGTCGAGGGCGGGAGTGACCGTCATGGGGGGCTCCGGGGGCGAGCGGGCGTACGTCGGCGCTGACGTACGTCCAATGTAGGCCCGGGCCCTCGGACCCGCGCGGCCGTCACATCCGCGCGGGTACCCCGGTGAGCGCCGTGACGACCGGATCGAGCGCCTGGTGTATCTCGTCGCCGATGGAACGGAAGAAGCCCAGCGGGGCGCCGTACGGGTCATGGACCTCGTCCGCCTCCGCCGTGGGCGCCAGCAGCCAGCCGCGCAGCGCGGCGGCCGCGCGCACCAGCGCACGCGCGCGGTGCACCACACCGTCCTCCAGCGGCGGCAGCGTCGCCGGGTCTATCGCCTTCACCAGACGGGTGAACTCCTTCAGGGTGAAGGTGCGCAGACCCGCCGAGTGGCCCATGGAGATGACCTGGGCGCGATGGTCACGGGTGGCCGTCAGGACCAGGTCGGCCATGATGACGTGCTCGTCGAGGAGCTCGCGGCCCATGAAGCCGGACGGGTCCGCACCGAACTCGACGAGCACGGCCTCGGCGTTCGCCTCCATCGGGGCTCCCTCGTGACCCCAGGTGCCCGCGCTCTCGACTATCAGGCCGCCACCGAGCACGCCGAGGCGCTGGGTGACGTAATGCCGGGTCAGCCGCTCGGTGATGGGTGAGCGGCACACGTTCCCGGTACTGACGTGAAGGATGCGGAAGGTGTCCCGGGGGAAGCCGAAGGTGGTCGTCTCCTCCCCGATGCCGCCTATGCCACGCCCCGCGTCCGGGGGTGTCAACTGGCCACCTCAAGGTCGGGTACGACCTTGCGCAGCTCGTCCGGGGACAGCGCGCCCTCGCGCAGCAGGACCGGCACCGGGCCGGTGACGTCGACGATGGACGAGGGGACGATGCCCGGGGTGCGGCCGCCGTCGAGGTAGACCGAGACGGAGTCGCCGAGCATCTGCTGGGCCGCGTCGCAGTCCTCCGGCGCGGGGTGGCCGGTGAGGTTGGCCGAGGACACGGCCATGGGGCCGACCTCGGTGAGCAGCTCGATGGCGACCGGGTGCAGCGGCATGCGCACCGCGACCGTGCCGCGGGTGTCGCCGAGGTCCCACTGGAGGGACGGCTGGTGCCTGGCGACGAGCGTGAGCGCACCCGGCCAGAACGCGTCGACCAGTTCCCAGGCCGTCTCGGAGAAGTCCGTGACGAGGCCGTGCAGGGTGTTCGGGGAGCCGATGAGGACGGGCGTGGGCATGTTGCGGCCCCGGCCCTTGGCGTCCAGCAGATCGCCCACGGCCTCCTTGGAGAACGCGTCCGCGCCGATGCCGTACACCGTGTCGGTGGGCAGGACCACCAGCTCGCCACGGCGGACGGCGGACGCGGCCTCGCGCAGACCGGTCACGCGGTCGGTCGCGTCGTTGGTGTCGTATCGCCGAGCCATGTCTAGCGGTCCTCCTCGTGCACGTACTGCCGGACTGAAGTCTGGGGGCTGCTCACGGCATCGCCTTGCGGGCGGTGGCGAACCGCGGGCGGTTGTTGAGGTCGGGGTGGTCGGCCGCGTCGGCCCAGCCCCGCTCCTCGGTGAAGATCCAGGGCACCTGGCCGCCCTGGGTGTCGGCGTGCTCGATCACGACCACGCCGCCGGGGCGCAGCAGACGGTGCGCTGTGCGCTCGAGGCCGCGGATCAGGTCGAGGCCGTCCTCGCCGGAGAACAGCGCCATCTGCGGGTCGTAGTCGCGGGCCTCGGGGGCGACGTACTCCCACTCGGTGAGCGGGATGTACGGCGGGTTGGAGATGACCAGGTCGACCTGGCCGTCGAGGTCGCGGAAGGCGTCCAGCGCGTTGCCCTGGCGCAGGTCGACGCGGGAGCCCTCCATGTTCTTGCGGGTCCAGACGAGGGCGTCCTCGCTGAGCTCCACGGCGTGCACGCTGGAGCGCGGCACCTCCTGGGCGAGGGCCAGCGCGATGGCGCCGGAGCCGGTGCACAGGTCGACGATGCAGGGCTCCACGACGTCCATGGCGCGCACGGCGTCTATGGCCCAGCCGACCACCGACTCGGTCTCCGGCCGCGGCACGAACACGCCCGGCCCCACCTGGAGTTCCAGGTAGCGGAAGAAGGCCCGTCCGGTGATGTGCTGGAGCGGCTCGCGCGCCTCGCGCCGGGCGACGACCTCCCAGTAGCGGGCGTCGAAGTCCGCGTCCTTCACGGAGTGGAGTTCGCCGCGCTTCACGCCGTGCACGAACGCGGCGAGCTCCTCCGCGTCGGTGCGCGGCGAGGGCACGCCGGCGTCGGCCAGCCGCTGGGTGGCCTGGGCCACCTCTGCGAGCAGCAGATTCACGCTCGTCCTCCGTGAGTGGTACTCGTACGTCCCGCTTGTTTACGCGGCTGCGAGCTTGGCCGCCGAGTCCGCGTCGACACAGGCCTGGATCACCGCGTCGAGTTCGCCGTCCAGGACCTGGTCGAGGTTGTACGCCTTGAAGCCGACGCGGTGGTCCGAGAGGCGGTTCTCCGGGAAGTTGTACGTACGGATCTTCTCGGAGCGGTCGACGGTGCGGACCTGGCTGCGACGGGCGTCGGCGGCCTCCCTCTCCGCCTCCTCCTGCGCCGCCGCGAGCAGCCTGGAGCGCAGGATACGCAGTGCCTGCTCCTTGTTCTGGAGCTGGCTCTTCTCGTTCTGGCAGGAGGCGACGACTCCGGTCGGCAGATGCGTGATGCGCACGGCGGAGTCGGTGGTGTTGACGGACTGGCCGCCGGGGCCGGAGGACCGGTAGACGTCGATGCGCAGGTCGTTCGGGTTGATCTCCACGTCGACCTCCTCGGCCTCGGGCGTCACCAGCACACCCGCGGCGGAGGTGTGGATACGGCCCTGGGACTCGGTGGCCGGCACGCGCTGCACCCGGTGCACACCGCCCTCGTACTTCAGCCGCGCCCACACGCCCTGGCCGGGCTCGGTGGCGCCCTGGCCGCCCTTGGTCTTCACCGCGACCTGGACGTCCTTGTAGCCGCCGAGCTCGGACTCGGTGGCGTCGATGATCTCGGTCTTCCAGCCGACGCGCTCGGCGTAGCGCAGGTACATGCGCAGCAGGTCGCCCGCGAACAGGGCCGACTCGTCGCCGCCCGCGCCCGCCTTGATCTCCAGGATGACGTCCTTGTCGTCGCTGGGGTCGCGCGGGACCAGCAGGAGGCGGAGCTTCTCGGTCAGCTGCTCGCGCTGTTCGGTGAGGTCCTTGACCTCGGCCGCGAAGTCGGGGTCGTCGGCGGAGAGCTCACGCGCGGTGTCGATGTCCTCGCCGAGCTGCTTCCAGGAACGGAACGTGGCGACGATGGGGGTGAGCTCGGCGTAGCGCTTGTTGAGCTTGCGCGCGTTGGCCTGGTCGGCGTGGACCGAGGGGTCCGCGAGCTTCTTCTCCAGGTCGGCGTGCTCGGTGACCAGTTCCTCGACGGCCTCGAACATCTTGGGGCTCCTGTTGGGGGTGTACGGGGGTGAAGGGCGGGCGACCAAAAACGCCGGTCCCGGGCACACCCGCGCGGGGTGTGGCCGTGGACCGGCGCGTTGGGGCTCGCTACTTCTTGGAGCTGGCGGCCTTGCCGAAGCGGGCCTCGAAGCGGGCCACACGGCCACCGGTGTCGAGGATCTTCTGCTTGCCCGTGTAGAACGGGTGGCACTCGGAGCAGACCTCGGCCCGGACGGTGCCGGACTCGATGGTGCTGCGGGTGGTGAACGACGCGCCGCAGGTGCAGCTGACCTGCGTCTCGACGTACGCGGGGTGGATGTCGCGCTTCAAGGTGTCTCCTAGGTATCGGGAGGGCGCCGGGTCGCCTGCCGCGGAGTGCGGCGGCGTGAACCGGAGCCGACGTACCAGTCTGCCAGGACTGGCGCCATCTCCCAAAACCGGGGCTGGCTGTGAGGTATTCCCCGCGGGGTGTGGTCGGCGGTGGCTACTCGACGACCGACTTCGCCTGGCCGGTGGCCGTGCCCGTCGTCGCGGCCCTGGGGATCGGCCGGTCCGCCTTGAGGGCCCTCCAGACCAGGTCGGCCTTCTTCTCGTCGAGCATGACGCGGTTGAGGTCCGCCGGGTCGTACTGGACCGGCATCGTGATCATGGTCATGTCGCCGGGGCCGATGCCCTTGAGGCCGCTCGCCCAGGAGAGCAGGGAGTTGACCGAGCCCAGGTCGCTGTCGGTGGTGACGGTCCTGGTCGCGGTGTCGGCGAGGTCGTAGAGCCGCTTGGGGTTGCCGAGGACGCCGACGTCCCCCAGCTGGGCGACGAGGGCCTTGACGAAGGCCTGCTGGAGCTGGATGCGGCCGAGGTCGGAGCCGTCGCCGACGCCGTGCCGGGTGCGGACGAGGCCGAGGGCCTGCTCGCCGTCGAGCCGGTGGGTGCCCGCCTCGAGCCTCAGATGGCTGTCGGGGTCGTCGATGTCCTGGGTGGTGGTGACCTCGACGCCGCCGAGTTCGTCGATCAGCTTCTGGAAGCCGCTGAAGTCGACCTCCAGATAGTGGTCCATGCGCAGATCCGTGATCGACTCGACGGTCTTGACCGCGCAGGCGGCGCCACCGGTGGTGAACGCCGAGTTGAACATCACGCCCCGGGCCGCGTCATGGGTGACGCCGTCGGCGTCGGTGCACTCGGGGCGGTCGACGAGGGTGTCGCGCGGGATGGAGACCACGCTGGCCTTCTTGTGGCCCTTGTGGAGGTGCACGACCATCGCCGTGTCGGAGCGGGCGCTGCCCTCGTCGGCGCCGCCGCCGAGCTTCCGGTTGGAGCCGGAGCGCGAGTCGGAGCCGAGGACCAGGACGTTCTCGGAGCCGTTGTCGGCCTTGGTGGGGCGGTCGGTGCCCAGTGCCTGGTTGATGTCGACGCTGTCCAGGTTGCCGTTGAGCTTGACGTACACATAGCCGGCCCCGGCGCCGCCGAGCACCACGACGCCCGCCGCGGTCCACACGGCGATCCTCAGTCCGGTGTGCCCGCCCCGGGGCTTGCGGCGACGGCCCTTGCCGGGCTCGCTCGGTCCCGGGGCGCCCGGTATGCCGGCGCCCGGCGTGCTTTCCGCTGACATGCGCTCCTCGACTCCCGCCCGGTCGGGTACCCCCTGGATCGGCGGACAGGCCAGGTCGAATCGGCCCTCACCGAACCATCGTCGCTCTGTGGGGTCAGACGGGTAAACCCGGCGCAGGGTTGCACGGCACCTTGCGGGCGACCTGTGCGGCCGTACGGACACGGAGGGTCACCGGACGGGAAAGGTCCCGCCCCGACCAGCGGCTTCAGCCGAGCAGGTCGTACTGCTCGTAGTCGGGCGCCGACGCGACGCGTGTGTCGAAGATCTCCGCGGAGGCCTTCCCGGTGCCCTTGTACAGCCAGAGCGTGCCGTCGTGGCCGCGGGCGAGCAGATCGGCCCTGCTGTCGCCGTTGACGTCTCCGACGGCGGCGAGGGCGTCGTAGTCCTTCCAGGTGCGCACCTTGACGGGCGGGGCGAACGCGTCGGTGCCGGCCTTGCCGGTGCCCTGGTGGAGGTACACGCCGTGGCCGGTGGCGTCGCGGGTGATCAGGTCGGCCCTGCCGTCGTCCGTGAGGTCGCCGTGGCCGACGACGAAGTCGTAGCGCTTCCAGCCGGAGCCGGCCTTCACGGGGGCGGCGAAGGTGCCGTCGCCGTGGCCGGGGTGGATCCACAGCACACCTGCCTCGTCCACCGAGACCAGGTCGGGCAGGCCGTCGCCGGTGACATCGCCGGGGGCGACGACGTGGGCGCGGGTGCTCCAGTCGTCGGCGATCCGCTTCGTCGACCAGACCTCGCGGAACGGGTCGTAGTGCGCCCAGAAGACACCGCCGTCGCTGCCGCGGCGCCACACCAGGTCCTGGAAGCCGTCCCGGTCCAGGTCCGTCTGGACGACCAGGTCCGCGGCCTCCCAGACGCCGAGCTCGTCGCGCGGGTCGAACGAACTGCCCTTGGAGGTCTTGAAGAAGCCCGTCCGGTCGTCTGTGCGGCGGGAGAACACGTCGGCCCGGTGGTCGCGGCTGAAGTTGGCGTCGTCCACCCGCGCGGAGACCGTGCCGAGGTGGGCGCGGAGCCCGGAGAACTCCCCGGAGCACTCCCCCGGGCGCCCCGAGACGACGCCGACGACCCGGCCGCCCACGACGAGCGGGCCGCCGGTGTCGCCCGTGCAGCGGGCCGGCTTCGCGCCCTGCGCGCACACGCCCGCGGTGGCGCAGTCGGACCGCGTCCTCAGCGTGGCGACGCGCAGGGCCGACGCGGGATGCCCGCCGCCGGAGGCGGTACGTCCCCAGCCGTAGACCTCGGCGGCGGTGCCTGCGGCGTACGCCACGGGGTCGGTCGACGTGGCCATGCGGATCGGCTCGGCCTTCACCGGCGCGTCCAGCGTGATGACAGCGATGTCGTCCGCGTAGATGCCGGAGATGTACGCCGGGTCGTAGTACTGCCGCAGCGGCAGCGAGACGGTTCCGCCGTGCAGGCCGGCCGTGCCGGAGCCGGCCGTGGGCAGCCGGTCGGTGCCGGTGACGACGGCGCCGTACGCGTACCAGTTGTAGCCCTTGACGCACTGCGCGGCGGTGAGGATCTTCGTCGGCGCGACGACAACCCCGGCGCAGAAGAGGTCCACGTCGTCGGAGGCCGCCCCGGTGCCCCGGTCGTCGTGGTACCAGAGCTGGGCCATCCAGGGGGCCGCGGCGGACGTCACGGGGGTCCCCGCGGCGGAGCCTCGCGCGGGCTCGGCGGCCGTGTCGCCCACGACCGCGCCCGCCACCCGGCGCTCCAGCTCGCCCGCGCCCAGCGTGCTCAGCCCCGGCGGCGCCAGCGTCGGCTCGGGCAGCACCGGCGATGCCCCCGCCACCTGCGTCAGCACGACGGCGGTGACGGCCGCGGCGACACCGGCGGCGCCGAGGGACAGGGCGATCCGCATCCGGCGTTTACGGCTACGCCCCTGGGATGTGGACACAACCACGCGAGTCCCCCCTGGGGGTGGAAATCGAAGGCGATACAAGGCACGCGATCCTACACGCCACGAACACAACCCGAAGGGCCGCCCAGATTCACAGGACGGCCCTCCGGGACACACCCCCTCAGGGGCGTGGAACTGCTTCGACACGCGGCCCGTCGGTCCACGGAGGAACCGTGGCCCACGAGCGGCTGTCGGCTCGACGAAGCTCAGTCACCGTTGCCGGGCGTGGGCGTCGTCTTCTGGATCTGCATCAGGAACTCGATGTTCGACTTCGTCTGCTTCATCTTGTCGAGCAGCAGCTCGATCGCCTGCTGCTGGTCGAGCGCGTGCAGCACCCGGCGCAGCTTCCAGACGACCGCGAGCTCCTCGTTGCCGAGCAGGATCTCTTCCTTACGGGTACCGGACGCGTCCACGTCCACCGCCGGGAAGATGCGCTTGTCGGCGAGCTTCCGGTCGAGCTTGAGCTCCATGTTGCCGGTGCCCTTGAACTCCTCGAAGATCACCTCGTCCATGCGGGACCCGGTGTCCACCAGCGCGGTGGCGAGGATGGTCAGCGAGCCGCCGTCCTCGATGTTGCGGGCCGCACCGAAGAAGCGCTTCGGCGGGTACAGGGCGGTCGAGTCGACACCACCGGACAGGATGCGGCCGGAGGCCGGGGCCGCCAGGTTGTACGCACGGCCCAGACGGGTGATCGAGTCGAGCAGCACGACGACGTCGTGGCCCAGCTCCACCAGACGCTTGGCGCGCTCGATGGCGAGCTCGGCGACCGTGGTGTGGTCCTCGGCCGGGCGGTCGAAGGTCGAGGAGATGACCTCGCCCTTGACCGACCGCTGCATGTCGGTGACTTCCTCCGGACGCTCGTCGACCAGGACGACCATCAGGTGGCACTCGGGGTTGTTGTGGGTGATCGCGTTGGCGATCGCCTGCATGATCATGGTCTTGCCGGTCTTCGGCGGGGCCACGATCAGACCGCGCTGACCCTTGCCGATCGGCGACACCAGGTCGATGATGCGGGTGGTGAGCACGCCCGGGTCCGTCTCCAGACGGAGGCGGTCCTGCGGGTAGAGCGGGGTCAGCTTGTTGAACTCCGGGCGGCCGCGGCCGTGTTCGGGCGCCATGCCGTTGACGGAGTCCAGGCGGACCAGCGCGTTGAACTTCTCGCGGCGCTCGCCCTCCTTGGGCTGACGGACCGCGCCGGTGACGTGGTCACCCTTGCGCAGGCCGTTCTTGCGGACCTGGGCGAGGGAGACGTACACGTCGTTCGGGCCGGGCAGGTAGCCGGAGGTCCGGATGAACGCGTAGTTGTCGAGGATGTCCAGGATGCCCGCGACCGGGATCAGGACGTCGTCCTCGGCGATCTGCGGCTCCTGGCCCATCTCGTCGCGGCCACGACGGCCACGGCGGTCGCGGTAGCGTCCGCGACGGCCACGCCGGCCGCCCTCGAAGTCGTCGTCGTCCTGCGGACCGGTGTTGCGGTCCTGGCGGCCGCCGCCCTGCTGCTGGCTCTGCTGCTGGCCGCGCTGCGCGCCGCCCTGGCCCTGCTGGTCGTCGCCCTTGCCGCGGCGGTCGCCACGGTCACCGCGGTCACCGCGGTCGCGGTCACGGCCGCGCTCACGGCGGTCGCGACGGCGGCCCTCGCCACCGTCGGCGTCGCCCTTCGCGTCGCCCTGCGCGGCGGGCGCCTCGGACCTGGCCTCGGTCTTCGCCTCGACGGTGACGGTCTCGGGGCTGCCGGCCTCGGCGGTGGCCCGGCGACGGCGGCGCTCGGTGGGTGCCTCGTCCCCGCTCCGCTCGGCCTCCGCGCCGCGCTCGGCCGCACGGCCGGTGCCGCCGGCGGGCTGGCCGGGGATCTCGATCTGCTGCTGGGCGACGGCCTTCTCGGCGACGGCCTCGGCCTTGGCGTCCGCCTTCTTCTCGGCGGCCTCGTCGCCCGTACGGGTGCGGGAGGTGGCGCGGCGCTTGGGCTTGGTCTCGGCCGGCGCGTCGGTCTTCGCCGCCGGGGCGCTGCCGCCTGCGGCCTGCGCCTCCTTGATGACCTCGATCAGCTGGCTCTTGCGCATCCGCGCGGTGCCCCTGATGCCCAGGCCGGAGGCGACCTGCTGGAGCTCGGCAAGCACCATGCCCTCGAGGCCGGTACCGCGGCGCCGCCGGGAGCCGGCACCGGTGGCAGGCGCGGAGGCGTCCGTGGCGGGCGCGGCAGCGGTCTCCTCGACACGCGCGCCCATCAGATCGGTGGTGTCGCTCACGAAGGGTCCTTCCCTGGAGCGGACGTCGGCCTGTCTGGCTCGGCGACCGGTTGTGCTGTCCGGCTGCGGTCCTTGCTGTGTGGACCGTGCCGGGGCGGTAATCCGCCGGAAGGGCGGACGTGATATCTGGTGATGGCGCTCCCCCGAGCCGTGGCATCCAGTGTCACGTGGCGTGGTTGCACCGATTCCGGAGCTCCCCCAGAGGGGGTACGCCCACCGTGGAACCGCTCAGTGTCCGCATACGGCGTACTGCCCGCGTATGACGTACGGAACACAGTGCGGCTTGGGGGGCTCCCGGAAGAATGTCTGTCCCTGACGGGGACACAAGGCACCTCGCCATGGTGGGGTCGGGTGCAGACTTGAGATTAACACTACCGGATCCAACAAACATTCCCCCTCTCCAAATCCGGCAATCGCGTGCCCTACTCCCCTCCGGCCGAGGCGAGCGGCAGCACGCCGGCGCCCTGAAGGTCCAGGCCCAGGCGGTTCGCGGCCCATTCGGGACCGGCCAGCGCCTCGACCTTGTCGGCCGTCTCCGCGTCGGCGAGGGCCATCACGGTGGGTCCGGCGCCGGAGATGACGGCGGGTACGCCGTCGGCACGCAGCCGCTCCACCAACGCGGCGCTCTCCGGCATGGCGGGCGCGCGGTACTCCTGGTGGAGGCGGTCCTCGGTGGCCGGCAGCAGCAGCTCGGGGCGCCGGGTGAGGGCCTCGACGAGCAGGGCTGCACGGCCGGCGTTGACGGCGGCGTCGACGTGCGGGACGGTGCGCGGCAGCAGGCCGCGGGCGGTTTCGGTCAGCACGGGCTTACCGGGCACGAAAACCACCGGAACGATGGAATCGGCGGGCTCCAGCCTGATGGCACGGGCGGCGCCGGCCTCCATCCAGGCGATGGTGAAACCGCCGATCAGACACGGTGCCACGTTGTCGGGGTGGCCCTCGATCTCGGTGGCGAGCTCCAGCAGGGCGGCGTCGTCGAGCCTGGACTCGCCGCCTATGGTCACGGCGCGGGCGGCGACGATGCCCGCGCAGATGGCGGCGGAGGAGGAGCCGAGGCCGCGGCCGTGCGGGATGCGGTTGGCGCAGACGATCTCCAGGCCGCGCGGCTGTCCGCCGAGCACGTCGAACGCCGTGCGCAGGGACCGTACGAGGAGGTGCTTCTCGTCCCGCGGGAGCGTCTCGCTGCCCTCGCCAGCGATGTCGATGTGCAGCCCGGAGTCGGCCACCCGGACGACGACGTCGTCGTAGAGCCCCAGCGAGAGGCCGAGGGAGTCGAAACCCGGGCCGAGGTTGGCGCTGGTGGCGGGGACGCGCACCCGGACGGGGGCGGCGCGGAAGGCGGGACCGGCCATCTCGCGATGACTCTCCTTGAGCTGCGTGACTGTCGACTTGAGCTGCGTGACGGTCGAAGACGTTCGATGAGGTACCGACGGAACCCCACGGGCCGCGGCCGAGACGCGGTGCCGCACGCAACGCACAGGCATATGCGGCAGGCGGGTTCGCCACAGCCTATCGAAGGAAGGTTCTGTGGCGACATAGGGCGCACAGGAGGCGCACGATGCGTGTCGCAAGCCCCCCGTGCACCCTTCACGGGGAATACCCCTACGGCGTCCGGTGACCTGGCCGGACGAGGAAGTGTCCGGCCGGGCGGGTGGATCAGGCCAGACCGAGGCGCTCGGCCGCGGTGGACGCGTCGACCGGGACGGTGACCGGCTGCGGGGCGCCGGCGACGGCCCAGTCGGGGTCCTTCAGGCCGTTGCCGGTGACCGTGCAGACGATGCGCTGGCCCGGGTCGACCAGGCCCTGCTCGGCCGCCTTCAGCAGACCGGCGACGGAGGCGGCGGAGGCGGGTTCGACGAAGACGCCCTCCTGCGCGGCCAACAGCCGGTAGGCGCGCAGGATCTCACGGTCCGTCACCTCGTCGATGAGGCCGCCCGACTCGTCCCGCGCGGCCAGCGCGTAGTCCCACGAGGCCGGGTTGCCGATGCGGATGGCGGTGGCGATCGTCGAGGGGTCCTTGACCACCTCGCCGCGCACGATGGGGGCACTGCCGGAGGCCTGGAAGCCCCACATGCGCGGGGTCCGGGCGGCGACGCCGTCACGGGCGTACTCCGTGTACCCCTTCCAGTACGCGGTGATGTTGCCCGCGTTGCCGACCGGCAGGACGTGGACGTCGGGGGCGTCGCCGAGCATGTCGACGATCTCGAAGGCGGCCGTCTTCTGCCCCTCGATACGCACCGGGTTGACGGAATTCACCAGCGCCACGGGGTAGTTCTCGCTGAGGTCGCGGGCGAGGGTGAGGCAGTCGTCGAAGTTGCCGTCGACCTGGAGGATCTTCGCGCCGTGCACGAGGGCCTGACCCATCTTGCCGAGCGCGATCTTGCCCTGCGGGACGAGCACGGCCGAGACCATGCCGGCGCGCACACCGTAGGCGGCGGCACTGGCCGAGGTGTTGCCGGTGGACGCGCAGATGACCGCCTTCGCGCCCTCCTCCTTGGCCTTGGAGATGGCCATGGTCATGCCTCGGTCCTTGAAGGAACCGGTCGGGTTGGCGCCCTCCACCTTGAGGTGGACCTCGCAGCCCGTGCGCTCGGAGAGGACCTGCGCCGGGACGAGGGGCGTGCCGCCCTCGCGGAGCGTCACGACCGGCGTGGTGTCGGACACCGGCAGCCTGTCCCGGTACTCCTCGATGATGCCGCGCCACTGGTGGGTCATTGCTGGTTACTCTCCTTCAACCCGCATGATGCTGGCGACACCGCGCACGGTGTCGAGCTTGCGCAGCGCCGCGACGGTGCCGGTGAGGGCGGCGTCGGAAGCGCGGTGGGTGACGACGACGAGGGAGGCCTCGCCGACGCCGTCTTGCCGTCCCTGCTGGCGCACCGTGTCGATGGACACGCCGTGCTCGGCGAACACGGTCGCGACCTGCGCGAGGACGCCGGGCTTGTCGGCGACGTCCAGGCTGATGTGGTAGCGCGTGACGACGTCGCCCATGGGCGACACGGTCAGGGCGGCGTACGCCGACTCGCCGGGCCCCGTTGCCCCGCTGAGCCGGTTGCGGCAGACGGCGACGAGGTCGCCGAGCACGGCGGAGGCGGTGGGCGAGCCGCCCGCGCCGGGGCCGTAGAACATGAGCTGCCCGGAGGCGTCGGACTCGACGAACACGGCGTTGTACGCGCCGCGCACGGAGGCGAGCGGGTGGGTCAGCGGAATCATCGCGGGGTGCACGCGCGCGGTGACGGACCGGCCGTCCGCGGCCCGCTCGCAGATGGCGAGCAGCTTGATGGTGCAGCCCATCGCCCTGGCGGAGGCGAAGTCGGCGGCGGTGACCTCGGTCATGCCCTCGCGGTAGACGTCGTCGAGCCGCACGCGCGTGTGGAAGGCGATACCGGCGAGGATCGCGGCCTTGGCGGCGGCGTCGAAGCCCTCCACGTCGGCGGTCGGGTCGGCCTCCGCGTAGCCGAGGGCGGTGGCCTCGTCGAGGGCCTCCTGGTAGCCGGCGCCGGTGGAGTCCATCTTGTCGAGGATGAAGTTGGTGGTGCCGTTGACGATGCCCAGCACCCGGTTGACCTTGTCGCCGGCGAGGGACTCGCGCAGCGGCCGGATCAGCGGGATGGCCCCGGCGACGGCGGCCTCGTAGTAGAGGTCCTTGCCGTGTTCCTCGGCCGCGGCGTGCAGGGCGGCGCCGTCCTGGGCGAGCAGGGCCTTGTTCGCGGAGACGACGGAGGCGCCGTGCTCGAAGGCGGTGGTGATCAGGGTGCGGGCGGGCTCGATACCGCCGATGACCTCGACGACCACGTCGATGTCGCCTCGTTTGACAAGCGCGGTGGCGTCGGTGGTGATCAGCTCGCGCGCGATGCCCTCGCGCACCCGGTCGGGCCGCCGCACCGCCACGCCGGCCAGCTCCACCGGGGCGCCGATGCGGGCGGCGAGGTCGGCCGCGTGCGTCGTCATGATGCGCGCCACCTCTGAGCCGACCACTCCACAGCCCAGCAGCGCCACCTTCAGCGGACGCGTACGCATCATCCGACCTCGTTTCCTCATACCGTTCAGGTTGGTCCAGTCTCACTCACCGGACCGGACTTTCTGCCCCTGGTCCGGATCGTGAGACATCTATTTCATCTGCCGGAGGGTAGAAGACAGGAGATCTTCCACCGCCGTCCTCGTGGCCCGCGCGGGCGCCGTCACCCCACGTCGAGCCGGAGCAGGTCCTCCTCGGTCTCGCGCCGCACGATGACCCGTGCCTCGCCGTCCCGGACCGCGACGACCGGCGGCTTGAGCAGGTGGTTGTAGTTGCTGGCCATCGACCGGCAGTACGCGCCCGTCGCCGGTACGGCGATCAGGTCACCGGGTGCCAGGTCGGCCGGCAGGAACGCGTCGCGCACGACGATGTCGCCGCTCTCGCAGTGCTTGCCGACGACCCGGGAGAGCATCGGCCCGGCGTCGGAGGTGCGGGAGACGAGGGACACGCTGTACTCCGCGTCGTACAGCGCCGTGCGGATGTTGTCGGACATGCCGCCGTCGACGGAGACGTAGGTGCGCAGCCCGTCGAGCGGCTTGACCGTGCCGACCTCGTACAGCGTGAAGGCGGTGGGACCGACGATGGCGCGCCCCGGCTCCACGGAGATGCGCGGGGTGGCGAGCCGGGCGGCCTCGCACTCGCGGGTGACGATGTCGGTCAGCGTCTTGGCGATCTCGTGCGGCTCGCGCGGGTCGTCGTCGCTGGTGTAGGCGATGCCGAGGCCGCCGCCGAGGTCGATCTCGGGCAGTTCGACGCCGTGCTCGTCGCGGATGGCCTTCAGCAGCCCGACCACGCGGTGCGCGGCGACCTCGAAGCCCGACAGGTCGAAGATCTGCGACCCGATGTGCGAGTGGATGCCGATGACGTCCAGCCCGTCGAGCTTGAGCGCCCGGCGCACCGCCTCGGCGGCCTGGCCCCCGGCGAGCGGGATGCCGAACTTCTGGTCCTCGTGCGCGGTGGCGATGAACTCGTGCGTGTGGGCCTCGACGCCGACGGTGATCCGGATCTGCACCCGCTGCCGCCTGCCCAGCTCCTGCGCGATGTGCGCGACCCGCACGATCTCCTGGAAGGAGTCGAGCACGATCCGCCCGACCCCGGCCTCGACGGCGCGGCGGATCTCGGCGGGCGACTTGTTGTTGCCGTGGAAGGCGATGCGCTCCGCGGGCATCCCGGCCGACAGCGCGGTGGCCAGCTCGCCGCCGGAGCACACGTCCAGGTTGAGCCCCTCCTCGTGCAGCCAGCGCACGACCGCCCGCGACAGGAACGCCTTGCCCGCGTAGAAGACGTCGGCGTCCGGCCCGAAGGCGGTGCGCCAGGCACGCGCACGGGCCCGGAAGTCGGTCTCGTCGAGGATGTAGGCCGGGGTGCCGAACTCCTCGGCGAGCGCCTTCACGTCGATGCCGCCGACGGTGACCACGCCGTCCTCGGTCCGGCCGACGGTCTCGGCCCACACCTTGGTGTCGAGGGCGTTGAGGTCGGTCGGCGGGGCGCTGTAGTGGCCCTCGGGAAGGACGTCGGCGTGACGGGGCCCGGCGGGGTGGGCGGAACGGCTCATCGTTGGCTGTCTCTTTCAGAGGTGGTCGGGTGCGTCGATGCCGAGCAGGGACAGGCCACCGGCCAGCACCGTCCCGGCGGCTTCGGCGAGGGCGAGCCGGGCGCGGTGGGCGGCCGAGGGTTTCTCCTCACCGAGGGGCAGCACGCCGGGCAGCAGGACGAGGACGGCATCGGCGACGGTGACGAGATGCCGGGCGAGCCGGTCCGGGGCGCGGTGGGCGGCGGACGCGGCGAGGATGCGGGGGTGGTCGGCGAGCAGCGCCTCGAGCCGGCCGGAGTCCGCGCCCGCCACGGGCCCGGGCTCGGCACGGAACCCGAGGTCCGTGGCGTTGCGGCCGAGCGCCCTGGTGCGGGCGTGCGCGTACCGGACCCGGAACAGCGGGTTGCTCTCCCGCTGCACCAGCAGCTCGGCACCGATCCGGGGCCGGTCGTGCGGGGCGGGGTGCAGCAGCGCCCAGCGGCAGGCGTCGGGGCCGAGCACGGAGGGGTCCTGGGGGGCGGGGACGGGGCGGAGGGGGTGGGGGGCGGGGGTGTTGCCGCGGCCGGGGTCGCCTTGGCTGAGGTGGCTGATGTCGGTGCGGCCGCCCTGGGAGGCGACGATCCGCGCCACGGCGTCGGCGACGACCTCGGCGCGCACCTCGTACGGCACCAGCAGCGCCACGACCTGACCGGCGAGGGCGTCGGAGTGCCCGTACCGGAGGTTCTCGCGGAGGATCTTCCGGACCAGCTCGGCGCCGGTCCGCCCGTCCAGACTGATGTTCAGGAAGCCGGGCCCGGTGATGACGACGTCGGTGACGCCCTCCGCCGCACGGAGATGGGGCAGCAGCACCTGGGCCACCTGCCGCGGCGGCCGCCCCGCCGACCGGGCGAGCTGCATCGCCACGTTGGTGGCGTAGTCCCCGCGGCCGCCGGCCCCCGGCGGCCCGACGACCACCCGCTCGGGCAGGTCGACGCTGAGCTCACCCGTGTCCACGGCACGGCGAACCGCGTGCAGGACGGTGTGCGAGAGCTCGACGGGGGTCACGGGACAAGCGTATGGGAGGAGGGGGGTGGGTATGCGAGCCGGTTTGGGCGATGGTCCGGGATGTGGACGTGAGGGTGGACACGCCGGGGAGGCCGACGCTCACGGGCGACACGACGGCCGGGTCAGCCCTCGCAGCTGCCGAGGGCGCTGCCGTACGCGGCGGCCGCCCCGTCCGCCTCCCCGAGGTCGTCGAGCGTGTCGAGCTCCCGGTCGGCGGCGCGCCGCTCACGATCGGTCTTGCGCTCGATCAACTGCCGCACGAGCCGCACGAGTTCGTTCGGCTCGAAGGGCTTGGCGAGGAACGCGTCGACGCCGACGTCGAGGCCGGTGTCCAGCTCGTACTGGGTGCAGGCGCTGACGATGGCGAGGGGAAGATGCCGGGTCCGCGGGTCGGCACGCAGCCGGGCGGCGGTCCGCAGACCGTCCAGCCGGGGCATGACGACATCGAGCGTCACGACGTCGGGGCGGACCCGATGGACGACATCCAGACACTCGGCACCATCGGCCGCGGTCACGACCTCGATGCCCTCCAGCTCGAGATTGACCCTGATCAACTGCCGGATGACCTTGTTGTCGTCCACAACAAGCACCCGGCCCGACGCGCCTGGCACAAACCCGAGAGTAGGTCCAGACCGGCCATCGCGTCCGGCTTTTCCCGACTTCCACCCCGGGCGGGGGACACCCGGACCCACCCGCAAACCCGTTGATGACCACCCCGAGAGAGCTGGTAGTGTTCTACCCGTCGCCGCGAGCAACACGCTCCGCAACCGACACGCCCCCGTAGCTCAGGGGATAGAGCAACGGCCTCCGGAGCCGTGTGCGCAGGTTCGAATCCTGCCGGGGGCACTCGCCGAGGATCAGCAGAAATCAGGCGCTGACCAGGGCGGATGCCGACAGAAGAGGGCGGGAGTCAGTCTCACTGACTCCCGCCCTCTCTTGTTGTCTCTCAGCGTTCGCGACACACCTCCGACACACTCGGCCGCCCCCTCCGCCCTGAACCGGACGCCTCTCCGTGAAGAGGCGTCAACGCCGGGAATGCCGGATCATGGAGGGAGTCGCACCTCTCACGGGAGGGCACATGAGCACGACACTGCCGTTCTTGGTGCTGGCTCTTCTCGCGCTGCTGCCTGGAGCACTCTTCGTCTACACGATCGAGGCGCTCTTGCAGCGATATGGCGGGGATGTAGCCGACCGCACGATGCGCTTCATCGCCGCTAGTGCAGTGCTGTGGCTGCCCTTCTTCTGGGTGCTGTACATGCTGTACACACACATCTGGCATGTCCAACGCTCAGTAGCGGGCCGTGTCGTCTACGTGAACAGGTTTACAACGAACGACCTGCCGCAGTGGTTTTACTGGGTGATCGCGGGGTACGTGGCCGTCCCAATACTATTGGGGGCCTTTGTGGCGTTTCTGATACGAAACAGCACTAAGGCTCAGGACATCGTCATCGGAAAGCCGCTCTCGCGGAGCGCGTGGCAAACGCTCTTCAAGTACGGGGGAGGCGGAAATAACACCGGGACAGGCCGCGCCCTAGTTGTCAGAGCGCAGCTTAACGACGAGGATGCGACGGTGGTGGCTGGGTATTTTGGACCCCAGTCAGTCACCCCCGCCGGCGAGTCGGAGGGGGACGTGTGGCTGGAGGCGCAAGTGCGTCTTGATGACCAAGGTCAGTTACGACTCGACGGCCAAGAGAATCCGGTCTACGAGCCGGGCATCTACTTGAGGCGCGAAAACGTTCTGTGGCTAGAGGCATACGAGGTCATGGACCAGGAAGGGCAGTGAACATGTCTGTGATCAAGCGCCGCCCTCGCGGCATGATCTACGGGTCAGGGGCAGTTGCGCCCCTGTCTTTGAGGGTCGCGACAACAGCCGCGCCGAAGGCCACTGTACGTCTCGGTCGATCGGAAGATGAGCTCACGGCTGAAAGGGAGAGCGCAGGAGTGATCAAACGTCACGTGCGCGGGATGATCTATGGCTCCGGTGAGTCGACCCCTCGCAGCGTGCGCCTGCGCGCATCGAGCGCGTCCTCAGCAACGGTCCGCCTGCGAACTGAAGGCCACATCGAGGTCTACTGGCTACCCAGCACAGTGCGCGAGCTACGCGAACTACCCCCTGAGCACGCTACCGAGATCCTTCGAGCAACCGCACGCCTGTCACCGGAACCAGACGAACAGAGCGCCCTCGAAGGGAAGTTGACGTCAGATGATAAGACGTTTCTATGGCGCCTGGTGTCAACATCGAATGCGGATGATCTCCCGGACTACTTCGTGATCTACAAGGCACCCCACCCGAACCTCCTCGTCGTAATCGCAGTTGTCCCGCTTCAAGATGCGTCTCGCGACACAGCTGGGACGGAAGTAACTGAAGCCTTCCCACAAGAGGACAGGATTCGGCAGGTGCTGACCGAGGACGCGGACGAAATCCTGCGCCGTTGCGGGGAGATCTGGGAGGCCAACGGCATGAATAGCTCCGAAGAGGTTTGCGAACTACTACAGGGGCCGGAGTCGCTACGCGGTGACGATCACTCATAGTGAGAAGATCGAGTTCCGGAAAGACCAGGTCTATACCTCGTCCCCTTCCTCTTGCAGGCACCTCTCGATTCTTAGGTTTGCCGCCTGCTCGTGGCCATCGACGCAACCGTGGTATCGGCGGTGGATCACCTCCGGAGAGTTGCCGACCCGCCGGGCCACCTCAGCGATGGGCACGCCTGCGTTTAGCCACCGCGTGATACACGCGTGACGCAGGTCGTACGGTCGCCCGGCCAAAGGCGAGTCGATGCGCTCCGGCGGCAGGGCGTACTCCCGCGCTTCCTCCCACACTCGCCAATACGTGGATGAGCCGACCACTCCCCCGCGCTCGTTGCCGAACACGCGCCCTTCCTTGGCGGTCCCGAACTCCTTCAGGTGGGCCTGGAGGATGGCGACCAGGACTGGTGGGATGGGGACCGGCCGCTCGGTAGACGCCTCGCGCGCCTTCAAGCCGCGCCGGTCGTGGCGCTCCCCGGAGTCGGTCCACTGCTTGCCCGAGACGGGGCGTGTCTCCCGCAGTGTCAACGTACCCCAGCCCTTCTCTGGCAGGTGGCAGTCTGACAGCCGCAGCCCGACCGCCTCGGCGGGCCGTAGCCCCGAGTGGTACAGGACCGCGTAGAAGGCAGCCAGGCGCCGCCCACGGCAGCGATCCCACGACCCGACGTAGGAGACAGCGGTGAGCAACTGCCGAGCCTGTACGGCGTTCACCAGGACGCGCGGGTCCACCACGTCGTGGGAGCCGACGCGCCTCCTGCGGGTTCGCTGAAGCGGGTTCTCCAGGAGCTCCCCCGAGGCAACGGCGTGTTCGAGAGCGGCGTTCAGGGCCCGGCGCCGCCGCTTGTACGTGTCGCCCGCCGCCGGAGTGCCGTCCAGCTTGTAGCTGACGCGGTAAAGCACATCCTCGAACACCTCAGCATTGGCGAGATCACCCAACGGCCGGTCAGCCGTCGTGACCCACTCGTACGCGGCCTTTAGTTCGGCCGGCGGGTCCTCACCATCGTTCGCGGGCACGACTCCCCAGCGAAAGGCCAGCCGCAGGAACTCATCCTCGGGGGTGCCGTCCCCGCGCTTGACCATTGCGAGCGTCACAGCCGCAAGACCGTCAGCCATGCCCTCACGGGTCTTGGCCGCAGCCGTACGCCACCGGCTGGCGACGTACTTCCGGCAGAACTCGAACCACCGTTGCGGCGGTTCGGCGTCCGCGGCTTCGGCCGCCGCGCGCACCTCGGACTCAGGTAGCCCCGATTCGATCTCGAACGCTTCGCCGCGCCGGTTCATGGCCTGCCACAGCTCGGACCGTCGGCTTTCCGCGAGAGCAGACGTGGCAAACGTGGCACCGTGCACCAGGCCGGCGACGACCCACCGAAGGCGCCAAGGGCGCGACTTCCGCCCGGTCTTGGACACCTTCCACAGCTTGACGTCGAAGGAATAGCCCGGCCGGGCCGACCCGTGAGGTCGCCCGGTCGGGGTGTCGTTCTCGGCGCTCACGCAGCATCCTCCCGCTCCGCAAGCCACCGCTCGTACTCCGACCGCCTGATCCGCACGTCGCCGTTCGGGAGCTTGATCGAGCGGGGCCCCTTCCCGAGCTGGCGCCAACGGTAGAAGGTCGACGGAGCGACCTTCAGATCAGCGATGACCTCCTTGACAGTCATCTTCTCGTCCCGCGTACGGGCGCTCATTCCGCCATCCCTTCGGCTTCGTCCGCACCGGACAGGCCGGACAGCTCCAATTCCGACTGTCCGGGGTCTTCGTACTGGTCAGAGGGGGTAACCGGACAGCCGGACAGTGCGGACACCTCTTGGGCGCCCTGTGTCCGGGTCTCGGTGTCCGGGTAGTACCGCCCGCCGAGGCCCTTGGTGAGCTGTCCAGCATCGGCCATGCGGTTGCACGTTCGGCGGATCGTGTCGATGTCTACCTGCGGCAGCTCACCCGCCATGTCCTTCGGCTTGGCGCCAGGGTTGGCGCGGACGTAGCGCAGGATCGTGGCGCGGGTGTCGCCGACGGTGTGGTCTGTGACCGGGCCGTCCAACAGGTGCCAGGCGCCGGAGGCGGGTTGGAAGCTGAGGGCGTATTCGGCTTCGTCCACGTCGCGGCCGGTGACGTGCAGGATGCCGTCGGCCTGTCCGCGCGCACGCTTCAGTACGAGCGTGGCGTCAGCGGCTCCGGCGATGCCGTTGGTGCCGGAGACCTCCGTGAGGAAGTCCTCGGACCCTGCCTTGCGGACGTGGTGCACGAGGACGACGGCCACGCCGTAGTGGTCCGCGAGCCGCTTGGCGTAGCCGACGGCGACATAGTCCGCGTCGTATGCGGACACGCCGGCCGGGGCCTGTCCGCGCATCTTGGCGAACACGTCGATGACGACCATGCGCGCGTCGGGATTGCGGTCCAGCCACTGGGCGATGGCCTCCGTGCCGCCCTGGGGGAAGGGTGGGCATTCGGTGACCAGGGTCAGACCGGCAGGGGCGGGCTGGCTTCCGAGGAGCTTGCCCATACGGGTCTGGAGACGGCGTGGGGTGTCTTCAAGGGCCAGGTAGAGCACCGGGCCGCCTTGCACGGGTACGGAGTCGAACGCCTTGCCGCCGGCCGCGACTGACAGGCCCAGGCCGAGGGAGAGCCAGGACTTGCCGACCTTGGGCGGTCCGGCCAGCACGCTGACGCCCTCGGCGAGGATGCCGGGCACGGCCCACTTCGGCTCGGGGAAGTGAGCGGCCATGAGTTGATCGGCCGTCCATGCGGTCCGTGGGCGCTCCCGCTTGGGCAGCACCGCGGGGGCGGCCGTGCCAGGGTCGCTGGGCACGGAGTACAGGTGCAGGGGCGGGATGGGCTTGGCGCTCATGCCGCGACCGTCCGGGGGCGCCGTGCTCCGGCCCGGAGACCGGAAGCGATGGTGCGCCGGGCCTCGCGCTCGCCCTGGCCGACTTGAAGAGCAGCCGTGAGGAGCCAGCCTGTGACATCGGCTTCGCCCAGCTCACCCCCGGCCACGAGCTGTCCCAGGGCAACCGCGGCTACATAGAGCGCGTTGTTGTGCTCGTGCGCGCCGGAGCCGGTGACCCTCTCCACCTCCCCGTTGACTGCGGAACGCAGGAAGGCAGTGCGCCGTCCCAGGCCCGTAAGGGCGACCGTGATGGGCGTTTGCGGGGGAAGTGGAGCCGGGCGCAAGAGTTCGGCAAGCCAGCCGGGCAGGGGCGCCACGGGGCAGTTGCGACGGACTTCGTACGGGTGTCCGGCGAAGGTGCTGCCCGCTCCGACCACGAGTCCGCCCCAGGCACGGGTGTCGACCTTCCAGCCCAGTCCGCGGGCGCTGTCTCCGGCGGTGTTGCGCAGGGGCTCGCCCGCAGGCGCGAGGAAGTACAGGTGAGTGCCGCCGCTCCACGTGCGCACCGTGTAGGTGTCGGCGGGGAAGGGCTGGCCGTGGCGCTCGCAGAGCATGGCGAGGACGTCGGCGCCGTCGGTGACGCCGTGCTCGGCCCAAGCGGCCGGCGGGGTGTCGCCGGGGTGCTTGGGCTTGTCCAGGTCGATGACGATCAGGCCGGAAGGGCCGGTGGCAATGCCGACGTTGAAGGATGCGGTGGACCACGCGCGGGTGAGGCGGTCGGGGTCCGTGGTGGCGCGGCTCTCCCAGTCGGAGACGGCCGGGCGCTTGTCTCCGGGGATGAGCGGAAAGACGCGCCAGTCACGCGACGCTGCGTCAAGCGCGGCGGTGAGCTGGGCAGAGGTAGCCGAGTGCGGCATGCTTGGGGTTCTCCTGTTCTGTCTTCGGATGGGCAGGGAGAACCGCGGCGGCGGGCGACCTTGCTGGGGAGTCCCGCCGCCGCGGTGTTGCTAGTGGGTCTTCGCCCAGTGGGCGTATTCCTGGCGGACGTAGCCGCGCGGTTCGGCGTTGGTGGCCGGGTGTTCCGGTCGGTGCGGCGCGCCGTGGTAGTCGTGCTTGCCGACCTGGTCGTAAGCGATGAGCCAGCGGGCGGCTTGCGTGGCTGCCTCGGTCGCGTCGCCGGTGACGTTGTCTTCTTCGTCGCTCAGGGCGATGCGGTCCAGCACGGCCGCCTTGCGGAGCCAGTACTCCCGGTCCATGTCCGCGCCGTGGGGCTTGTCGGCGGCCGTCTGGGCGGTCCATCCGATCTCGCGGATGATGCTCGGGGCGAGCGTGTACGCCTCTTCCGGCGTGGGCCACGGTCCCGGTTCGGGGCGGTGGTCGGCCGTGACGTACAGGCGCTGGCGCTCGCCGTCAGCGGTGGGGTACTGGCGTGCCGCGCCGGTGTCGAATGCGGCGGCCAGGGCGCGGCTGACGCGGTCGGTGTCGGCCGGGTCGCAGATGACGCGGATCTCGAACATGGGTCAGTGCTCCTTGCTGGCGCTGATGGACGGGAGTTCGGGCAGTCCGGCGGCGTTCACGGCCTTGAAGTCGAAGCCGGGCAAGGCGGCGCGGGTGATGAGGGCCTGGGCGAGCTGTTCGGCGTAGGCGGCGCCGGTGCGCGCGACTTCGATCTGTGCTCCGGCGCGCAGGGCTTCCACGCGTTCGATGTGGGCGTGTTCCTCGCGACGCGCGGTGGTCTGCCGCTCGTAGGCGGTGCGCTCGCGGCGGTCGGTGCGCCAGTACCGTGCAGCGATCCCGTAGGCGATGGCCGTGGCCAGCGCCCACAGCAGCAGTGGCAGGGACAGCCCGTCGGCGTATCCGGCGACTCCGGCGAGGGCGAGCCCGCCGGACGCAGCAAGCGCGGTTCCGGCGATCACGGAGTCTCCGGCTCGGCCGATGCTCGCGCATACGCCGGCCGCCGCGGCTCCAAGGGACAGCGCGGTCATGAGCACGGCGTTGCCGACGGAGTGTTCGGCGCCGTTGGTGTTCCAGATCCGGGCCAGGATGAGAACGGTGGACGTGGCGAGGGCGGGCGCGGCTTTCGGCAGGGCTGCGGCGAGCCGGTGCCGGGCGATGGTCTGTTCGTTCATGGCCGGGCTCCTCACAGTTGCTGGATGGCGTCGATGACGGCGGCGGCGAGCTGGTTGATGGGTCCGGCGGCGCCAGTGGAGGCGAGGAAGAAGCCGAAGCCGGCGGCAATGAACGCGGCGCCGTGGCCGAGGGACTTGGAGCGCAGCAGGAAGAACAGGACGAGTCCGAACAGGGCCACGAGCGAGACAGTGACGGCCACGGGCGGAACCTCCTTCGGGTGGTGTTGGCGGGTGGGTTAGTTGGTGCCTTCGCGGTAGATCCGCTGGGCACGGTTGAAGAGCCACCGGCCGACGCGTATGCGCTTGCCGGTGGTCTTGCAGCGGCGGCAGCTCTTTCCGCGCTTGGGCCGTCCCTTGCGGTCGGTTTCCATGGCGAAGCCGATGCCGTTGCACTTGCGGCAGGTGCCGAACGGGCTGGCCGCACACATTGCGACGTAACCGAGTGTGACGGCGGACAGGCAGGGGATAGCAAGGGCGATGAGGGTCATGAGGTGCCCTTCCAGGCGGTTTCCGGGGTTTACGCAGGTGGGTTGCTATGCACTAGATCGCAGATCAGGTGCTATGTGAGGTGCTAGCGGGGGTGCTACCGGTAGCAGAACGACGTGCTACCGGTAGCACCGAGCCGGGCTAGGCGGCGCCCCGATTTTCGTCACGCTCCGCGATTGCCTTCGTGAGGTCGGCGCGGGCGATGCCGCGGCGGGTGGTGCGGGTGCCGTCGTCAGTGGTTCCGGCCACGTCGCGGGTCTTGATGCCGTGCGGCTTGAGCGCGCTGGTGACGTTCTCGCCCTTCCAGCCGCCGTAGATCTCCGGCCGCAGTTCCGCGAGCCGGGCTGCGATCCGCTCGTTCCACACCCGCTCCTCCGACGGCGGCACGACCGCGGCGACGTCGGCGAGCAGGTCGTACGAGGGGCCAGTCAGGGCCTCGGGGTCCTCGCCGAGCGCGTGCCCGGACAGGGTTCCTTCGGCCTTGCGCAGAGCGTAGGCGCGCTGGGCGATGGCGTGGGTGGCGTTGTCGTCCAGGTAGGCGGTGCGTACGACGACCGGCAGTGCGGTCGCGCCGGCGAGGTAGCCGTTTCCGGCATCGATCTCCGGGCGGAAGGAGGTGGCACGCACGCCGTTCTTGTACGCCGACGTCCCAAGGATCATGTCGTTCTCGACCTGTCCGGCGACCTTGAGGGCGAAGCGGATGGACACGTTGCCGCTGATCCCCGTCGGGAGGGATTCCTTGTCTGGGCGCTGCGTGGCCAGGATGAGGACCACGCCCAGGGCGCGACCGAGCTTGATGATGAACTCGGCGTCGTCACCCGCCTGTTTGCCGTGCTTGGGGTGGGCGAACAGGTTCTGGCACTCGTCGAACACGCCCACGAGCGGCCACAGCTTGAGCGAGCGCTTGTCGGCGATCTGCCGGGTGATGCGCTTGTCCGGGCACAGGTCCCGCGGCAGCTTCTTGATCGCAGCCGCGCGGCGCATGACTTCCTCGCGCAGCAGCTTCAGAGAGTCGGCCGCGTACTTGATCGAGTCGTCGTCGATACCGGAGACGAACCGGTAGGAGACGCATTCGAGGGAGTCCAGGTCGCCGGTGCCCTTGTTCTCGTGCAGCCACAGTTCCACGGACGGGTCCATGGCGGCGCCGCAGGCCAGCACGCGAACGGAGGCGGTCTTGCCCTGGCCGGGCAGTGAGCCGATCAGGATGTTGTGCTGGATCATCGGCACGGACTGTGCCCGGCCGCGCGGGTCGATGCCGAACGGGATGCGCTTGAAGATGTCGTGGCTGCGTGCCGCGGCGAGCGGCCACTTGACGATGCCCGTCTTGGATAGGTCCCGGTCCCCCACCCAGAGGACGAGGCGCCCCTCGTGCTCGCTCGGGTCGGCGTCGGGCCACACGCAGCCGAGAGGGCGGCGCAGGCCGGAGGCGAGCCGGGCGCGCCGGTCGGCCACGTCCGCGACCGTCACGCCCAACGGCAGGTCGATGTCCGCGCGCCAGCCCGGACCCTCGCGGGTGATCGGGGCGACGAACTTTATGCCGTCCTGGCCCTTCGCGACCGCGGAGGCGATCTGGCCGATGCCGATGGACGCCATGGCCTTGACCACGATGTCGCTGGTCAGCTTCTGCACCTCGGTCTTGATGACCGCGCGGGTGGCCAGCGGCGCATCCGCCGGCGCGCCCAGCCAGCCCAGCGTCAGCACGGTGACCGTGGCGGCGATGACCTGCGTGAGCAACTCCGCGCCGTAGATCAGGAACAAGCCCATGCCCAGGGCGAACAGGGCACCGAGGATTGTGAGGAGCATGCGCAGGCGTACCCGACGGTCACGCTGCCGCGAGAGCTTCAGGTAGAGCTCGGAGTTCTCGCGTCGTGCCTCGGCCTGCCGCAGCGGCTCGCCCTCCGCGTCAACCGCCCACCGGCCCACGCGGGTCAGAGTGTTGGCCAGGCCCCGCGGGGATCGCCAGATGAGCTTGGGCAGGTACAGGAACAGCACGCGCACCGCATGGAAGGCGATGGTGTGCCAGACGTGCCCGGCCAGCCACCACATCGCGTCGGCGAACTCCGGACCCGACTTCACCCACGCCGGGAGGATGTCCAGCCTCCTGGAGTCACGGATGCGGTCGATCAGACCGGGGCCCGACTGAGTCGGCGCCGCACGGTCGACCAGGGTCGGGCCGGAGTCGCCCGACTCCCCCTCGCTCGGGTCGGCCGACTCGGTCGGTTTCGCGTCGGCCGACCGGTCGGACCCGGAGTCGGGCGGCGTGCTGCGCGAGGAGTCGGCCGACTCGGTACGGGCGGATCGGGCCTTGTTCAGGTCGACCACATCGCCCGTGGAGTCGGCAGCCATCTCGGCTTCAAGTCGGTTGAAGAGTTCGTTGTCGTCGTCGGGGTGTTTCACTGAGGGTTCCTTCTCTCTGGAGGATGCGGGGCCCGGTCGCTGCTTTGGTCGGTTGAGACCGGGCCCCGTACAGGTCACGCAGCGCGCTGTTCATCGGGGTAGGCACACGGGACGCACATCCCGAGCGAGGTCGGGATGCAGTAGCCGTAGGTGATCTGGCACTGCGGGCAGGTGCGGCGCGCGAGCATCGCCAGGGCGAGCGCACCCCACTTGCGGGAGGTCATCGGCCGCACCGGCTTCGCGAGGTCGACGCGGTAGAGGTACGCGACCTGAACCCCCGCCTTGCGGCCTCGGCGACTGCGCATCACCTGCGCGGCGACCGGCTGACCGCCCGGCCGCAACCCGGCCTCCCGCAGCTGTCGACGAGTCGCGTAGCCGTCGGGGGCGAATCGCCACGGGAACGTAGGGATGCCGAACCGGGCGCCGTCCGGGTCAAAGCACTTGGAGTAGGCGGGCATCAGGCCACCACCGCCAGTTCGCGGAGGTGCGCTCCGGGGCGGGCCAAGTGCCGCATGCGCGCGCTCGGGTCGGGCTCGAAGCGGGCGCCCCACTCGCCGGTGGTGACGAACTGTTCGCCGATATAGCGGGTGTAGGCGGGAGGGATCGCCTCGGTCAGTTCCTCGTGGACGTCGGTCCACGTGATGTCCATGGCACGCTGCATCTCCACCACGCCGGCCTTACCGCCGCCCCTGCCGTAAGCGGCGACGTATGGGCCGTCCCGCCAGACTCCGTGACGCCAGCCGCGCACCGGCCCGCGGTGTGGCTTGTGCACGGCCGGGACAGGCCGCCAGTACAGGCCCACCTCGAAGTAGCGGTGCCGGATGACTCCGAGCCCGAACATCTCCCCGCACAGCGTCAGATCCCGCCGCAGTCCGGAGCCTGGCACGTTCTCGATCACGTACGGCACCCCGTACCACTCACACAATCCCCGTACGGCCGGGATCAGGTCGGCGTAGGCGCGGCCCTTGTTGGTGCCCTTGGTCAGCGCGCAGGACGCCTGGCAGGGCGGGGAGAGGTGTACCAGGTGGAAGTCCTGTGCCATCTCCCGGAACGCGTCCACGGCGTCACCCTCGATGAACGCGAACGGGTAGGAGGGGCGGGGCACGAAGTCGACCCCGACCACGTCGAATCCCGCCCGCCAGTAGCCCATTCCGGCACCACCCGCACCGCAGAACAGATCCAGCACCCGCGGTCGGCGCCTCATGCCGTCACCCCCACAATTGGCGCCTCGGCACGGGCGCCGGGGCGACCGGCTCGACGGCCGGCCAGGGTGGCGAAGAGCCTGCCGAGTCCGGCGCGGCGGGTTCCGGTGCGGGCTTGCTTGGCCACGTACATCGCCTCATCGGCCCGCCGCAGCAGAGCGGACAGGTCGTCGCCGGGGAAGTCCGCGGCACGCACCCAGCCGAGAGAGACCGTGGTGCGCACGGCCAGGTCCTGGCCGTCGACCGGCCGGGCGAGCACGCCGTGCAGCACGGCGAGCATGTCGGCGGCGGCGCCGTGGTCGTCGATCAGGACGGCGGCGAACTCGTCGCCCCCGAGCCGCCCGGCCACGCCGGAGCGGCCGACGTGGTGGGCGAGCCGGTCCGCGGTTGCCTTCAGCAGCGCGTCTCCGGCCGCGTGGCCGAAGGTGTCGTTGATCTGCTTGAAGCGGTCCACGTCGGCCAGCACCACGACGGCCCGCGGGTCCCGCAGCAGGACAGTGGCGCGGCGGGTGAACGCCTCGCGCGTGGGCAGCCCGGTGAGCGGGTCACGACGTGCGACGTTCAGGCGCCGCCGCAGCCACAGCGTGTGCGCCGTCCAGCCGGAGGCGATCGGAGCCGCTGCGGCCAGCACGGTCAGCAAGGTGTTCATGCCGCCTCCCCCTCGGTCCCTTCGTCGCCGTCGACGGAGTGCAGGCGGCGCCCCTCAGCACGCTCGTTGAGCAGCAGATCGCGCAGCACGCGGGAGTTGGCGGCCGAGCAGTGCAGCGTTGTCCGGATGGCTTCCGCGTTGATCGCGTCATCGGCCCAGTCGGCCGTGGCCTCACGCGCCTCGGCGAGCAGTTCCGCCGGGGTCCGCTGCGCCTTGGAGGTCTTGGCCTTGCCCTTGGTGGCGGCCGGGCGCTTGCGCGGCGCCTTGGGCGCCTCCGGCTTCGGCTCCTTCGTCTGCTGCGGCGCGGGCGGGACGTCCTCGCTCGCCGGGGCCAGCTCGCCCAGCTTCAGCAGCACGCGCTCCGGGCGCGGGGTCTTCGACCGCCACCGCCGGCCGAACCGCTCGCGTAAGGCTGCACGGGCCAACTGCCGCTCACGCTCCCGCTTCAGCGCCTCGGAGTACGACGTGATCTCCCACAGCGTCATCCGCCGCCACAGGGCGAACGTCGACAGCGGGGCGAGCATCCAGCGGGAGAACCGCACCTTCTCCATCCGCCGGCCGGTGGCGGCACCGATGCGGACGGCGTAGACGTGGGCACCGATCTCTGAGAAGACCACCCACAGCAGCGGCATCGTGCCGTGCGCGACCTTGGCCCACAGCGAGTGCCCGGCCGCAACGTTCAGCCCGCACGTGATCAGCGTCAGTAACCAGGGCACGAACCTCACCCACGCCAGCGCCATATCCATCCGGATCAGCAGCAGGTTGGCCACGGTGAACACCGGAATGGCCACGTCGATACCGACCGGCAGCATCCACGGCGAGCCGAAGCCCCAGCTCGCGGCGGCAGAGGAGACCGCGTCGAACGAGGCGATCAGCCCCAGAGCGCCCACGCCGGCCGCGGCCAGCGCGCCCAGTCCGGCAAGGCCCGTCTCCGGCTTCGTCAGCGGCGGAACCGCCGGCCGTGCCATCTCGGTTGCCGTCGTCATGCCGCGGCTCCCGTCCGGGAGGACCGGCGGCGCCCCGCCGGGCGCGCCAGCGGAACGACGTTGAACAGCTCCGGGGCGTGCGCCTCGATCACCTCAGCGGCGATGCGGGCCACGTCATCCGGCAGGTTCCTGTACTCGGGGTCGGCAAGGATGTCGCGCGCCGCGTCCAAGCGGGCCGCGCGCTCCATCTCGCTCTCTCCCTCCACCCCGAGCCACAGCTCAACCGGGGTGCCAAGGGCCAGTTCGGCGAAGTCCTCAGCGGAGACGGCCTGTTGATGACCGACGTACGTACGCATGGTGCTCTCCTGGGTTGAAGGAGCAGGGAGAACCGCAGCGGCGGGCGACCTTGCTGGGGAGTCCCAGTGCCGCGGCCATATTCAGATTGACCTAGGTCAATCTGACTGTCAAGAGAGATGAGCGGCGAGCAGAGATTGACCTAGGTCCGGCTACTCTCGAACCCATGGAGCAGAGCCCAGAAGCGCCCAAGCAGACGCCCACGGCCAAGGAGATCGCCGCTGATTTCCGGGCGAAGATCGCGGGTCCGAACCGCTCGTACGAATCGGGCGATCAGTTGCCCGCGGCTCGCAAGCTCGCCAAAGACCTTGGCGTGCAGCTCATGACTGTGCAGAGCGCATACGGGCAGCTCCGTGACGAGGGGCTCGTGCTCACCCAACAGGGCCGCGGAACCTTCGTCCGCGATCCTTCGGTGCCGCTCGGCACTGAGCCGGGCAGTAGCCCTGCGTTCACCGCGCTCTCCGCTGAACTCAGCGCGATTCACGATGCGCTTCGTACGCTCGGTGATCGGCTCGACCGTCTTGAGCGGCTCGTCGGTAACGAGACTCCACCCACGCCGTGATCCTGTCCGCACGCCTCAGCAGCCGTTCAGCCGTTGCGCGCGCCTGGCTCAGGCTCTCTTTGATCGCGGCGAGTTCGGCAGGGGTCAGACCTCCCGACTCGCTGCTTCGCTCATTGATCCCTGACATGCCAATGAGCATGCAATCGGAAACAGCAGAGGACCCGGACAGACTGTCCGGGTCCTCTTTCCTTGCAGATCAGGCATGTTGACGACTCGTCATTGGGCGGCTTCATCCACAGCGTCCAGCACGGCCGCCCACGGGAGTTCACGCCCTGCCGGCGCATCCCTCGGCTCGTACAGCGGCCAGACATCCGGGCCGTAGACCAGATGCACGCCTCCCCCCTGTAGTGCGTCAATGTGCCCTTGCCAGGCGGGGTGGCGAGCATGCGCCGCGTTCACCCGAGGGAAGACGACGACAGGGAGACCGAGAGTGCCGATGGCCTCGCCGACCTGCGTCAGCGCCTGATTGTCCATCAGGCCGATCGCGAGCTTGGCGACCATGTTGGCGGACGCGGGGGCGACCACGTAGCAGTCAACCGGCGGATGCGGCCGGGCGTCGCCAGGAAGGCGCGGCTCATCGCGCACGGGCAGACCGGTCAGTTTCTCCAACCGCTCGTGCTCGCCGCTCATGCGCAGCCACTGACCTGCGGTCGGCGTCAGCGTGACGGCCACCCGCCATCCGCGCCCCATGGCGGGCTCCACCAGCCCAGTGCGCAACGCTTCTACGCCCCCAGCCGCCGAACCGACGACTCCGAGCACCCCACGCCTGCCTGAACTCACTGCACCGCCCTGCACCGCTGAGCCATCGCGAACACGTCCGACGAACGCGAGCCACCCGTCACCGGAGACTGCTTGATCAGGTCCCGCAGCGTCTCGCGCACCCTCGGATTGTTGCGCACGAGCTGCGGCGACGTGCGCTCAGCCGTACGCAACTCTGCGAAGGCATCATCACCCTGCCCGGCCAGCGACAGGGCACGCGCGAAGTCAATGCGATGCGAGACGCTGCGTTCCTGCGGCATGTGGTCGACGTTGATCCGACCGTGCTCCACCACGTACGAGACGTTGTCGAGGTCCAGCTCGATGGACAGGCGGTGAAGCAGCACGTTCGTCGGCCCAAAACAGGTCTGCCAGTAGTTCTCATCCGAGCCGAGATCCTCCGCGAGTTCCTCGGCACGGTTCAGCAGTGCCGTTGCGGAGGGCCGGTCCTGATGGCGCGCCGCCGCGACAGCGGCGCGCAGGTGGATCATTCCCAGCAGACTGAGGGCCGCCGGATTGCGATCGGTCACCTGAGACGACAGCCAGGCTGCGGCCGTGTTGCCCAGCTCAAGGGCGTCGTCATAGCGCCCGTTGGCGAGCAAGGCGTGCGTGCCCGAACGTGCTGCGGACGCCAGCACCAGGGGGTCATCCGACTCGTCAGCGGCTCGCATCGCGCGTTCGGCGGCGAGCCATGAGATGTCCGATTCGCCGATCTTCGCGAGCGTCGTAGCCGCCAAATGGTGGGTGCGGGCCGACACTGCCCAGCAGTCGCCGCGATCTTCGCCACCGCGCGCCGCTCGCTCCTCCAGCTCCTGAGCGGTCTGAAGTAGGGCAGGCAACGCAGCGACGACGCTACCGAGCCGACCACCCTGGTAGTCGTTCCATCCATGTTCCACGCGCACAGCCACAGGAAGAGGTGCCGGGAGCTGGGCCTCAGCGTCCGGCCCGAAGAGGAGACGGGACAGCCGGCGCGGACTCATAAGGGCGTCGCGCACGGCGGGGACGTCGTCCTGTTGCCGCTCGTCTTCCATGAGGACGGCCTGTCCGAGCAGGTCTCCCAGTGACACGCGCAGGATGCGCGACAGCTCCGCGAGCATGTCGATGCGGGGCGGCTTCCTGCGGCCGGTCTCGATCTTCGCCAGCCAGTCAGTGCTCCGACCGACCAGGCCGGCCAGCACCTCTTGCGTGTAGCCGCGGCGCTTCCGGTAGAACGCGATGCGCTCGCCGATGCTGAGGTGATCTCCAAGACCACGCATGGGGTGTTGCCTCCCGCTGCTGAGTAGGGGCGCCTTCACGGTACCGATGCGACGAGAACAGGTGAGCGATCTCAGCCCTTCCGCCACCATGAACAGCGTGTGGCACGGAGCAAGCCGGAACCCGGACGGACTGTCCGGGTCCGATGGAACCGCAGTAGGAGCTGTCCACACTGTCCGGATGTCCGACTACGGCTCTCACCTGCGCCAACACCCCGGACAGCTGGAACGAAGGCTGTCCGGGGTGTCCGGTTCAGGGACAACACACTCAGACGTCGCGGACGAGTTGAGGCCTGGGAAAGGCCCGGTTTGCCACGTCGATGTGCGCGCACGTCTTTCCCTTGTTGGTGAGCGCTGCGCCGGTCTCGCGTGCCAGTACAGGGAAGAACCGCTGACCGTCAGGCGACTGACTTGAGGTAGCCCAGTCGTAGTCCGGTCCCCCACGTAGCGCCCATCGCACAAGTCGGCGCCCCAGCCCCTGACGCTGCCATTCAGGAATCATCGAGATCTTCGCGATCAGACCGCTTCGGCACTCGTGGCAGATGTTCCAGATGAGGACAGCGTGATCATGACCAAGTCGACTGCACACGCGCAGGACCTGAGCGTCCGCCACCCCACTGTTTGGGTAGTACAGAAACAGCCTGTCGACCCCTGGGTTTCGCGCCTTGATCCACCACCATCTCAACTCGCCTAAACCCTCTGGCATTTAACCTCCATCGAGCTCGATTGGGTCGACCTTACGACGTCCGTCTGACATCAAGGATGTGTCGCACCCCAGGGTCTGTAACACCCTGATGGCATACAGCTCGTCAGCAACGCCGGCATACGACGCCTCAACTACGAAGGCTCGGCACTTGACGACCTCAAGGTCTGGCGAGCCTCACTGTCGTCACAGGTGAACGCTGTAGCTGACACCGGCGACGGTCGCTGCCGTCAGCCGAGGTTGCCCTGGTGACGTCGAGGGAAGGCATCGCCGGTCGGCCAGTGCTCGGGCAGGCCGAGAGCGGCATGAATGGGGAATGCTGCGGGGCGGCGTTCGACCTGAACGTCGACCAGCTGGACGGTGGCCCAGGGAGGAAGAACCGGGGAGGGGATCGACTTGGGGTCACAGCTTTGCCAAAGGACGGGGGTGTGTTTCGTCCAGGTCCAGGGGGCTGGGTTGCCGACGACGAGCACGCCGCTGACCCGGGCATGGCCGTGGTTAGCATTCCAGTAGCCGCCTGACATTCGGCCGATGGTTGGTTCACCAGTGTCGGCATACTCAACCACCGATGTCCCGTACAGCGCCCTCGCGGTGTCTTCATCCTCAGGGAAAGGGGCCGCATAGCCAACTGCCACAATGAACGGCAGCGCTAGGTCACCGTATTTCCCGCCCTTCTTTTTGACGGCTTCGAGCACTCGATCGGTCTTGTCATCAAGCCATGCAGCGGGGTGGAAGCCGATTGCCCTGCTCGTCGGGTTACCTCGGCTATCGGGGCTGCGAGGGATCGCCTCAAACGTGAGGCACCAGCCATTTTCCTGCCAAGTATATTTGGGTAGCGATACACGCTCATACCCGGCGATGAATTGGTCGGGGTCCAAGCTGGCAAGCCACTGCTCCAGCCTAGCCCTTAGCCGCTTCTGCGGTGGCGTTGTCGGCCCTACCCTGTCGACCTTGTACGACACGAAGAAGTTTGGGCTCGGTACCCGGTCGATGGCATCGACCAGCTGAGGCGGGGCCGGGCTAGACCCGGCCCCGCTCAGGCGCTGGGTCGTCCAGATTGCCTCGACGACAAATTGTTCGCCGTTCCGGGTGACCAAGAAGTCGGGATTATTTCCACGCGTACCAATTCGTTGCTCGATCTCCACTCTGCAACCGGAACCGAGCAGCATCTCGTGCAAGTACAGCTCCCACAGCGCGGAGGAGACGTTGGCGTCGGAGTTCCGATCCAGCAGCCGACTACGTAGGCCGGGCTGAACCTGGTCGGGGAGGTGCGACCACCACTCGTTGACCGCATCACGAACCTGATCCCAGAACGGACCGGCGACCCTCTCGAAGAACTGGGCGTGCGACTCGGCCGCCCGCCTCGGTGACGCATCCGTCCGGTTCCAGCTCGCATATACAACCATGACGAACGATCGTAGGCCGTTCCACCGACCACTCAAATGACTTTCCACTGGATCCCTAACGGCAGCAAGGCGCGGCCGTGGCAAACCCCTGAACAACCACACGCCGCACGTCCTGCGCGGTTACTAAGCCTGCTGGCGGCTGATCAGCGCACTCTCTTCGAGGTGCTGTAAGACTCTGTTCAGCTGACCCAGATGCCATCGGGTGAGAGTCGGCGAGCAAGGCGCCGGCCCGCGGCGCTTACGGGAGTCGACCAGGACACATCCGCGACCTTGCATCCGAAGTCAGCAGCGAGCGCCTGTACGAGCGTGGCACCGATGCCACGGTGTCGATAGGCGTCTGCTACCCAAATCAAGATGATTCGGGGACGCAGGGTGGCATCCTCATCCCCGTACTGGGACCTGTCATCGAGATCCCAACGGCGGTGCTCGCTAGCGTCGTGGGCCGCCACATAGCCAACGATGCGCTCGTCCACTTTCAATAGAAATGCGCGATAGTTGTCCGTGGTCGCTTCAGGCTCCTCCAGGTGGGACCACGACGGGAAGTCATAATTACCCTCCCTCTGCGGCATACGCGCGACTTGGTGGGCCAACTTCCGCCATGAAATAGGTGACTGCGTTGTGACAATTGCCAGGTCGCCCATCCAGTCAAGGCCTCTCGGCACCCGAACACCTAGCGCCCAAGCCGCATGGTGTACGCGGTGGACGTTGTCATCGTCCTCTGTATCCCGAAGACGCATACCGCATGGGCACTCATGGCCACTCGCGGTCTCCAACTTCTTGAATTGGACTGGTATCGCGCCACGGCTCAGATCCTCGCCACCACCTCCCACCCAGGGCCGGAGGGGTGCATCATCCGACTCGACGTAGCCGGTCCAGCGGTCCACCCACCCCGGGTATTGCTGTGGGAACATCTCCCGAATCTCCTTCTGAGCAGCTGGCAGTGTTGGACGAACCCACACACTGCCAGCTGTCGCCCGACCGTTGAGGCGCAGGCCGGACTTCGCTGCCTTGGCTCGCAGGAACCTCAGGAACACCGCGGGGGGTGACTCGAAGTCGACTCCGCGGATCAGCTCTCGCTCACCAGGAGCGAGCCATTCATCGACGGGTAGTGCAAGGCGGTCGGCGAGTGCGTGTAGGCCGCTGTAGTTGTGTTCGAGCTCGGCAGTACGCCACGCTTCGACCGTAGCCTCGACATCTCGGAACCGAGCGCATAAATCAATCCATCGAGGGCCATTCCCGAAGAAAATGGCACCTCGGTAACCTTCGTACCGAATGCGGTCTATTGCTGCATAGCGTGCCCTGTCGACCGCCTCGATGTAGTCCGCGGGCAGAGTTGGTTCGCGGCCCCGCGAGGACTGGGCATCGACGTATTCATCTCGGTCAAGCTGGACGGTAGCGAACCAGCGTAGTGCCCGGACTCGGAACTTCCGGGTGTCCCGGCTGCTCGCATCGGCGACAAGGTGGATGGTCCGCTCGGTCATGCGTTCTACTCCCGCGCTCTAGCCGGATCGGTCAGACCGCTCATTCCTGCCCCTGTAAGCCCCGGGAAGAACACGGGGAGTGTCCGACCGTTCTCCGTGCGGCACACTTCCGGCACACCGATGGGCGCCATACCCCGGATTGAGTCGCCTTCCAGCTCAGAAGCAAAAAGGGCTTGACCGAGGAAATCCCTCTGGTGACGGCGCCCAGGCGGTGGGTGTCCGGCTGTCATGCTAAGCCCCTCACCTGCACAAACAGCCTGGACGGCCCAGCGGGCCGCTGTCCAGGCCGCCCGGTCACCGACGGGCTGTAACACCTCTGGGGTGTTACAGCCCGTCGGTGGAGCCGACCGCTCAATAAGGGAGCCCGCCGCCCAGAGAGGCCGGCGGAGTGCCCAGCCGCGGCGAGCTGCGGGCTCGTGCCCGTGCGACACACCTCCGACACAGTCCACGCTAGGTTGGTGCCCTTGATAGGCTCCGCCGCAGGCCAGGCCCTGCCTGGTGGCTGATCGGCGCACCCTCTCCGGAGCCGTGTGCGCAGGTTCGAATCCTGCCGGGGGCACCTTGTAGCAGGTGCCCAAAGACCCCGCCGTCAGCGAGTTCGCTGAGGACGGGGTCTTCGCGTACGTGCAGAGCGGCTGGCGGCCTGCGTCGGGTCATTTCCTCGGCGGATCGGGGTGTTCCGGCGTTTGGTACGGCGGGTGTTCTCCTCGCTGAGGTCGTCGGCCGTGGCCGTGGGTCAGTACGCGGTCGGAGTGGGTGCGGGGGCTTCGGGGTTCTGGGCGGGTGCGGTGATCGGTCACGCCGATCGTTTGCGGAGGGTTGACCTCTTTGCCGCTGTCTTCTTTGCCAGCCAGACCGGGTCTGGCCAGGGCCCTACGCCCCTGCCCATGTGTGCCGGTCACGGGCCATCGCGTGCAGCGCCTCCACGTCGGCCGGTTTGAGCGCGCCGCCGAGCCGCGCCAGACCGCCCAGGTCGGCGTCCTCGATGACCCGGACCTCGCGGGACGGTACGGCGACGGTGAACCGGGCGGTGGGGCCAGCCAGGGCGAGGAGGGGACGTACCTCGGCGGTCAGGGCGTGGGAGGCCCGGTCGGCGGCCGTGCGGACGCGGCGCAGCAGCGGGCCCGCCTCGGTCCGGCCGACCGTCACCTCCGGGTCGGTGATCAGCACCCGCAGCTTGCGCGCGTACAGGGCGTGGACGGCGAACAGGCCGCCCGGCCCGATCGCCAGATGGTGGATGCGGGCCCCGCCGGGCAGCTGGAGCGAGTGCAGGGCGTACCAGCCGGCCCTGTCCAGGCCGTCCAGCGCCGCCCCCACCGCCTGCTCGGCCAGCAGCCCCCGGCGCCGTGGGTCGCCGCGCAGCCGGTGCGCCGGGCCGGGGTCGCGCTCGAGGGCGACCAGGAGGGCCTCGCCGGGGCGGTTGGGAGCCAGGTCGTCGTCCGGGTGCAGGGCGAGCCGGGCCAGTTCGGCGGGGGTCGGAGGCGGGGGCGGCCCGACCGTGACGGGGCCGGTGACGAAGGGGCCGAGGGCCTTGAGGACGTCCTCGCGGCGGTCCTCGCCGAGGAGGTTCACCCGGCCGGCCTCCCGGTCGTACCAGGCGAGGGTCCGGCCGTCCCTGAGGCAGACGTAGAGCCGCTCACGGCCGAGCCGCCAGGTCGGTACGACACGCAGTGAGGTCATGCATCATCACCCCTTCGACCATGGGAACAGGGAGGGTGCTCCAGGGGCAAGAACCCGATTACATTTGACAGCAGTTGGGCAGGTCCCGGGGTTGGGGAGGCGCCGTTGCGTACCCGTAGGAAGCAACCCGACGTACCCGCTCCGCAGCATCCCTGGAACGAGGTGGTGCCCGGCCTGTGGATGGGCGGGCACCAGTTCCGGGGGCGCGCGGGGCGGCTGGAGAACGCGGTGGTGCGCGACGAGTTCGATCTCGTGCAGACACTGCTGCGGCTGCCGGGCCACGGGCCCGATACCGGGGTCGAGCACCATGTCTGGGCGATCCCGGACGGGCCGCTGGACGGCACCCAGCTCGCGGGGGTGATCCGGCTGGCCGAGGCGGCGGGCGAGGCGCTGGACGCGGGCCGCCGTGTGCTGGTGCGCTGTTTCCACGGCTACAACCGCTCGGGCCTCGTCGTCGCCCACGCGCTGATCCGCCGGGGTGAGCCGGCCGAGGAGGCGATCCGTCTCATCCGGGCCCGCCGCTCACCGTGGGCCCTGCACAACGAGCTCTTCGAGGACTACCTGAGGGCCGGTCTGCCGACGGCTCGGCTGCTGGAGGAGCTGGCGGAGTAGCCGGGCGGGGTGAGGGTTCTCTTCCGCGCAGCAGCCCGGGCGGCGGGCGGAGGGTTCACCTCCGCCCCACCCGGGCGAGACGGGACGGAGAGGTCGCTTCCGCCCGACCCTGGCGGCGGGCGGCGGGTCGGCTTCCGCCCCACCCGGACGACGGGCGGCGGGTTCGCTTCCGCCCCACCCGGACGACGGACGGAGAGGTCGCTTCCACCCCACCCTGGCGAGACGGGTGGAGAGTCCGTTTCCGCCCGACCCGGGCGGCGGGCGGCGGGTCGGCTTCCGCCCCACCCGGACGACGGACGGAGGGTCCGTTTCCGCCCCACCCGGGCAGCGCGCAGAGGCTCCCCTCCGCCCCTCGCCCGAACGAGTGGGTGCGAGGGCCGGCTCGGGGGCACATCCGCTCGCCCCTGACGGGTTCGCCGGCGCATCGAGTGCGGGACCTGCCCTTTCCCGTTAATAAGGTGTACGGGGCCGACCGCCGTCCCGATCAGCAGGAGTCCCGTGCCGCCCCTTCGCCGCCCCTCGCGGGCTCTACTCGCCGCCCCGGCCGTCGCCGTGCTCGCGCTGCTCAGCGGCTGCGGTGACGCGGACGGGCTGCGCGCGGCGGGAGCGACACCGACCGCGACCGGCCCTGCCCGGCTCTGGCCCGAGCTGGCGCCCGCGTCGTCGCCCGCGTTCGACTTCGACGAGGCGGAGACGAAGGTGATCAAGGGAATACGGGTCGCGGACGGCGTCCACGACGTCGACCCCGTGGCGATCGTCCGGGCGGAGATCGCCGACAGCCCCGCGGAGTACGACGGGGAGAAGGCGAAGTACCGCGAGACGGCGCGGCGGATGGCCGACTGCGCGGACGGCGCGGGCCGCGGCCGCTGCCCGGTCCTGCGGCCGTACTACCGGGACCTCACGGGCGACGGCCGCGACGAGCTGACCCTCGGCTTCCGGCAGCTGCCGGGGACGCTGACCGCCGTACGCGTGTACACGGTGGAGCGGCACCGGCTGGTGCAGGTCATGCACTACGAGGACGCGCTGAGCCGGGTCGAGCTGGCCGGGCACTCGGTGATCGTCCGGTCGCCGTCGGAGGTCGCCGGGTACGAGTACCGGCTGCAGTGGACCTGGGACCCGGACCAGAAGGCGATGCTGCTGACCCAGGACGAGATGCTGCGCATCGGTGAGGGCTCCCCGGCACCGTCCCCCTCCTCCCCCTCGCCGTCCCCGACGCCCTCGCCCTCTCGGTCGCGCTCGGCCGCGCCCCCGTCGCCCTCCCCGTCCCCGAACTCCCCCAGCTCACCCGGCTCCCCCGACCCGGCGGCCACCCGATGAGGCTCACCCCGCCCGGCACGCTCGCCGTGAAGACGGCCGTGTTCATCACGGTGATGTGCTGCGCCCTGGCCGCGCTGCTCGGCGTCCTGGTGCACGTGTCGGTGACCGACCAGACCGTCGGCCAGGCCCGCGAGCAGGCGCTGGACCGGCTGGAGCAGGCGACGCAGGCGTACGAGACCGGGGACGCGCCGATGCCCGGGGCGGGGGTCGACCCCGAGGGGCTGCCCGCGCGGCTGCGGGCGCTCGCGGCGGGCGGCGAGCGCGGCACGATGGTCGCCGACCATCTCGGCCGGCCCACGATGTGGGCGGCGGGGCCGGCCGACGGCGGGCGGGCGCTGGCCGTCCAGGTCGACTACTCGCAGCAGGCCCGCACCATCGACGGCCTGGACCGGGCGATCCTGTGGTCCTCCGCGCTGGCCATCGGCGCGACCCTGCTGGTCGGCGCGCTCGCGGTGCAGCGGGTGACACGGCGGCTGCACGCCACGGCACGGGTGGCCCGCCGGATCAGCGCCGGTGACCTGGACGCACGGGTACACGACCGGCGTTCCCAGGACCCGAGGCGTCCGCAGGACGAGGTGGCCGCGGTGGCCGCCGCACTGGACTCCATGGCGGCCTCGCTCCAGGGCAAGCTGCTGGCCGAGCAGCGTTTCACCGCGGACGTGGCGCACGAGCTGCGCACTCCGCTGACCGGGCTGCACGCGGCGGCGGAGCTGCTGCCGCCGGGCCGGCCGACGGAGCTGGTGCGCGACCGGGTGGCGGCCCTGCGCACCCTCACCGAGGACCTGCTGGAGATCTCCCGGCTGGACACCGGGCGGGAGCGGCTGGACCTGGAGACCGTGGAACTGGGCGCGCTCGCCGGGCGGGTGGTGCGTGGTGCGGGCGGCGCGACCGAGGTGCGGATCGTCCGGGACGTGGCCGTGGAGACGGACCGGCGGCGGCTGGAGCGGGTGCTCGGCAATCTCGTGGCCAACGCGCACCGGCACGGGCGGTGCCCCGTCGAACTGACCGTGGACGGGCCGGTCGTGACCGTGCGGGACCACGGTGACGGGTATCCGGAATACCTCGTGGCGCACGGGCCGCAGCGGTTCCGGACCGAGGGGGGCTCCCGGGGGCACGGCCTGGGGCTGACCATCGCGCTGGGGCAGGCGGAGGTGCTGGGGGCGCGGCTGGGGTTCGCCAACGCGGCCGGCGGCGGAGCCGTCGCCACGCTGCGGCTGCGCGACGAGGCGGTGGCCCACCTGGCTCACTAATACGCGCGGGTCCCGGGCGTTGCTCCTAACGTGGCGATTAGTCAGTTTTCGCCTGCTTCATGGAGGTCCGCATGTCCCTGCGCTCCCGCCTCGTCATATCCCTGACCGCAGCCGCCCTCGCCGCCACGGCCGCCGCCACCCCCGCCGTCGCGAAGGACGACCCGGGCGGGAACGGCAACTCCAGCCAGAGCGGCAACGCCAGCCAGAACGGCAACTGGAACCAGGGCGGCAACGCCAACCAGAACGGCAACTGGAACCAGGGCGGCAACGCCAACCAGAACGGGAACGCCAGCCAGAGCGGCAACTCCAGCCAGAACGGCAACTGGAACCAGGGCGGCAACGCCAACGGCAACTGGAACCAGGGCGGCCAGAGCACCCAGCCCCAGAGCGGCCAGACGACCCAGAGCACCAGCACACCGCTCTACAAGGGCGTGGTGACCGCGAGCCTGCTGTACCTGCGCAGCGCGCCGAACCGCGGCGGCCAGATCATCCGAACGGTCCGCCAGGGCCAGATCGTGTCGATCTACTGCAAGACCACGGGCGAGACCGTCGACGGCAACTCGCTCTGGTACCTCCTCACCGACGGCACCTGGGCCTGGGGCTCGGCGCGGTACATCAACAACATCGGGCCCGCGCCACGCTGGTGCTGACCGGCCACGGGGGCCCCGGCCGCCATAGGACCCACAAGGATCACAAGGCTCACAAGGAGTCCTCTTTGGGTAAGTTCCGGACATGACGAAGGCCGGAACCGGAACCGTCGCGACGGCTGCGGACGCGCCCGCTCCGGCGGTGCGCCTCCCTCGGCGCCGGGGCGTCGAACTCGCCCTCATCGTCCTCGCGGTCCTGCTCCCGGTGTACGGCTACTGCGCCGTGGGCCTGGCCAGGACCGGCACCGTCCCGCCCGGCGCCGCCGGTTACGGCGCCGGGCTCGGCGTGCTGGCCCTGCTGGCGCATCTCGCGGTGCGGCTGCGCGCCCCGTACGCCGATCCGCTGCTGCTGCCGATCGCGGTGCTGCTCAACGGGCTGGGCCTGGTGCTGATCTACCGGCTGGACCTGGAGACGCCGGGTGACGGGGCCGCGCTCACCCAGCTGGTGTGGTCCACGCTCGGGGTGGGGCTGTTCATCGTCGTCGTCGCGGCCCTGCGCGACCACCGGGTGCTCCAGCGCTACGCGTACGTCTGCGTGGCCGCCGCCCTCGGGCTGCTCGTGCTGCCGATCCTCTTCCCCGCCGTCAACGGCGCCCGTATCTGGATCCGGATCGCCGGGTTCTCCATCCAGCCGGGCGAGTTCGCGAAGGTGCTGCTCGCGGTGTTCTTCGCCGCGTACCTGGCCGCCAACCGCAGCGCGCTGGCGTACGCGGGCCGGCGGGTGTGGTTCGTGCAGTTGCCGACCGGGCGGGTGCTGGGGCCGATCGTCACCATCTGGCTGCTGAGCGTCGGGGTGCTGGTCCTGGAACGCGACCTGGGGACCTCGCTGCTGTTCTTCGGCCTGTTCGTGGTCATGCTCTACGTCGCCACCGGCCGCACCGGCTGGATCGCGGTCGGCCTGCTGCTGGCGGCGCTCGGCGCGGCGGCGGTGGGCTGGCTGGAACCGCATGTGCACAGCAGGATCGAGGACTGGCTGCACCCGTTCGCCTCCATCGAGGCGGGCCAGGGGCCCAACCAGCTCTCCCAGTCGCTGTTCGCCTTCGCCGCGGGCGGCATCCTAGGCACCGGCCTCGGCCTCGGGCACTCCGTGCTGATCGGCTTCGCCGCCAAGTCGGACTTCATCCTGGCGACCGCCGGGGAGGAGCTGGGCCTGGCGGGGCTGTCCGCGGTCTTCCTGCTGTACGGCCTGCTGGTGGAGCGCGGCTACCGGGCCGGGCTCGCGCTGCGGGACCCGTTCGGGCGGCTGCTCGCCGTGGGGCTGGCCTCGATCGTGGCGCTCCAGGTGTTCGTCATCGCGGGCGGGGTGACCGGGCTGATCCCGCTGACCGGCATGGCGATGCCGTTCCTCGCGCAGGGCGGCTCCTCGGTGGTCACCAACTGGGCGATCACCGCGCTGCTGATCAGGATCAGCGACTCGGCCCGCCGCCAGTACGACGGGCGGGCCGCCGTATGACCCGCTACATCCGGCACGCCGCCGTGTTCTGCTCGCTGCTGCTGGTGGCGCTGCTGGTCAACGCCACCCGTCTCCAGGTGGTCCAGGCCCGGCGCTACGACGACAGTCCGGCCAACCGGCGCGCGGTCATCGCCCGTTACGCCGAGCCGCGCGGCGACATCCTGGTCGGCGGCCGTCCGGTCACCGGCTCCGTGGACACCCAGGAGCAGCTGCGGCACGAACGCACCTACGAAGACGGCCCGTTGTACGCCCCGGTGACCGGCTTCGCCTCGCAGAAGTACGGCACGAGCCTGCTGGAGCACGCCGAGGACCCGGTGCTGTCCGGCGCGGACCCGATGCTGACGCCGTTCCCGCTGTGGAACGAGCTGACGCGGGCGCGCACTCCGGGCGGCGACGTGGTGACGACGCTGAACGACGCGGCGCAGCGGGCGGCGTACGACGGGCTGGGCGGGCGCAGGGGGGCCGTTGCGGCGATCGAGCCGGCGACCGGGCGGATCCTGGCGCTGGTGTCGACGCCGTCGTACGACCCGGCGGTGCTCTCGGGCAACGGGCCCGACGCGACGCGGGCGTGGGCACGGCTGAACGGGGACCGGGAGAAACCGATGCTGAACCGGGCGGTGGGGCAGACCTATCCGCCCGGGTCGACGTTCAAGGTGGTCACCGCGGCGGCGGCGCTGGACGCGGGGGTGGTCACGGACGTCGACGAGGCGACCGACTCGCCCGACCCGTACACGCTGCCGGGGACGACGACGTCGCTGACGAACGAGTCGGAGGGCTGTGCGGACGCGCCGCTGCGGGTGGCGTTCATGTGGTCCTGCAACACGGTGTTCGCCCGGCTCGGGGCGGCGGTGGGCGTGGAGCGGATGACGGCGACGGCGACGGCGTTCGGGTTCAACGACACCGCGCTGCGCATCCCGTTCGCGGCGGCCCCGAGCACCTTCGACACCACGGTCGACAAGGCGCAGCTGGCGCTGTCGTCGATCGGGCAGTACAACACGCGGGCCACGCCCCTGCAGATGGCGATGGTGGCGGCGGCGGTGGCGAACGGGGGGCAGGTGCGGACGCCGTATCTGGTGGACAGGAGGACCAGGGCGGACGGCACGACGGTCGCCGGGCCGGGGGCGCAGCCGGTGCGCCAGGCGATGCATCCGGCGACGGCGGTACGGCTGCGGGAGCTGATGCGGGACGTGGTGGAGGAGGGCACCGGCACCAACGCGGCGATCCCGGGGGCGGTCGTGGGCGGCAAGACCGGCACGGCCCAGCACGGGATCGGCAACTCCGGTACGCCGTACGCCTGGTTCGTGTCCTGGGCGCAGGGCGAGCGGGACCCGGAGCCGAGGGTGGCGGTCGCGGTGGTGGTGGAGGACGGGTCGGTGGACCGGGAGCACATCACGGGCGGCGGTATGGCGGCGCCGATCGCGCGGGAGGTGATGGAGAGGGTGCTGAACTCCTCGCCGGACCGGACGGGTTGACCCCGGCTGGGGCCCGGCTGCCCGGTCCGGCGAGGAGTCGGGCGGGGTCACACCGTGGCGGCCCGGGAGGGGAGTTCCCGCACCAGTGCGGTCGGCAGGGCCACGAAGGCGCTCACGCCCGTGCCCTGGGTGGGGCGCAGTTCCACCTGGGCGCCGAGGCGGGAGGCGAGGGCGCCCACGACATGGTGGCCGAGGGTGAGGGCGGCGCCGGTGCGGCGGGGGCCGAGGACGGTGTGCGGGGCACCGCCGCGGCCGGAGAGCGCCTCGTTGGCCTCGGCCATGCGCGCCGGGGGCATCCCGGGTCCGCGGTCGACGACGGCGAGGCAGTACTCGCCCGCGTCGCGCCAGCCGTAGACCTCCACGGGCTGCGCGGGCGGGCTGAACACCAGGGCGTTCTCGACCAGTTCGGCGAGGAGATGGGACAGCTCGGCGACGCAGTGCCCGCGGATGCCGCACTGCTCGACGTCGGCGGCCAGCACCCGCTGGTACTGCTCGACCTCCGACACGGCCGAGCGCACCACGTCGGTGACGGGGACGGTGCCCTTCCAGGAGCGGGCCGGGGACTCCTCACCGGCCAGGACGAGCAGCGACTCGGCGTTGCGGCGCATACGGGTGGCGAGGTGGTCGAGTTCGAACAGCTCGGCGAGGGCGCCCGGGTCGAGCTCCTGGCTCTCCAGGGTGGTGATCAGGCCGAGCTGGCGGGTGAGCAGGCTCTGGTTGCGGCGGCCGAGGCCGGCCAGGGACTGGGTGCTGGTGCGCCGCAGCACGGCCTGTTCGGCGGCGAGGCCGACGGCGGTGTGCTCGACGTTGCGCAGGGCGGCGGCAAGGCGGCTGATCTCCCGTGCCGCGCCCGGGAGTTCGGAGAGCTCGGGCCGGGCGGGCCGGGTGCCGTCGGGCGTGGCCTCCTGGATCTGGCGCACGGCGTCGGGCAGCCGGGAGCCGGCCACCGCGTCGGCCTCGTCGGCGAGGGCGCCCAGGGGGCGCGTGATGGAGCGGGCCGAGACGACGGCCAGCGCGGCGACCACGGCGAGGATCAGGGCGCCGAGGGCGAGGAAGGCGTAGAGCTCGCCGGTGGCGGCGGAGCCGGTGTCCGCGGCCCGGTCCCGGACGTCGTCGCCGATGTCCTTCTGCACCGCGTGCAGATCGTCCACGAGGGTCGTCATGTCCGCCCACCAACGGGCGGGGTCGACGTCCAGGGCGGAGCCGTCGGCCCCGCGCTCGGCCCGGGTCTCGTAGCCGGTGACGCGCCGGGCTGCGGCGCCGGCGAAGGCGTCGTCGAGCGCGGACTCCTGCGAGCGGCCCGCGAGCTGGCGGAACTGGGAGAGGGCGGCGACGCGGGTGGCGCGCACCTCGGTGAAGTCGAGGTACTCGCCGGAGCGGAACCGGCCCGCGGCGAACACCCCGTTGAGGGAGCCGCGTTCGAGGGCGACGGCCTCGGTGGCCCGGGCGAGCGCCTGGAGCGCCTGGGCGCCCCGGGCGATGCCCCGGTCGCCGTCGGGGACCCCGGCGGACTCGGCGTCGATGAGGGCGGTGACGGCCGTGGTGTAGCCGCGCAGGGTGGCGGTGCGGTCGGCGGTGCCGGTGTCCACGGCGGTCCGGGTGGAGGTGAGGGCGGCGAGCGGGACCTCGGCGGCGCGCAGGGCGGACACGGCGGCGCCGGGCAGGCCGTCGCCCTCCTCCAGCAGCAGGTCGCGCAGCGTCCGCCGGGCTTGGTCGGTGCGGTCGCGCTGGGCCGCCACGTCGTCGCGGTACTCCTCGGCGCCGCCGAGCAGCCCGCTGGTGAGCCCGCGCTCGCGCTGCACCTCGCGGACGAGGTCCTGCACGCGCAGCAGGACCCCGACATGGGTCTCGGTCCCGCGGGCGGCGGACCAGTCGGCGGCGCGGTCGGCGACGCCGAGGCCGACGAGGGTGAGCAGCAGGCAGGTCGGGACGGCCAGGACGATGGTCACGCGGCCGCGGATGGAGTTCCAGCCGGGAAGGGCGGGCGTCTTTAGGGCAGTGGACCGCAGGGCGGTCATAACGTTCCCCGTCATGCGCCACGAGGTTACGAGCGGGCCGGTCAGGGTCCGGTTTCCCGGTCGTAAGACGCCTGTGCACTCGCTCTCACCCGGCGGCCGGGCGGGCTGTGAAAGAGGGACATGTGGGCGCGTACCGGTGCGGGGCCGGGCGCACGAGTTCGTGCGCGGGGGATTGACGGCCTTGCTGACAAGGAGTCTTATAAGACTCCTGACCGGCGGGTAACCGCCATGCCCCCGTACGACGAGGTGGATCAGCCATGACGACCCTGACGGAAGCCGACGCGCTCGACGGGCTGCGCGACGCGCTCGGTCTGCTGAAGGACCGGGAGCAGGTGGCCGAGCGGCTGCTCGCCTCCTCCGCCAAGCACTCCTTCGACCCGGACAAGGAACTGGACTGGGACGCGCCCTTCGAGGAGGGCAAGTGGTTCTGGCCGCCGGAGCTGGTGTCGCTGTACGGCACTCCGATGTGGAAGCGGATGAGCGAGGAGCAGCGGATCCTGCTCTCCCAGCACGAGGCCGCCGCGCTGGCCTCCCTCGGCATCTGGTTCGAGATCATCCTGATGCAGCTGCTGTGCCGTCACATCTACGACAAGGCCGCCACGAGCGCCCATGTCCGCTACGCCCTCACCGAGATCGAGGACGAGTGCCGGCACTCCAAGATGTTCGCCCGGCTCATCAGCCGCGGCGGCACCCCCTGGTACCCGGTCAGCCGGGCCCACCAGAACCTCGGCCGGCTGTTCAAGACGATCTCCACCACGCCCGGCTCCTTCACCGCCACCCTGCTCGGCGAGGAGGTCCTGGACTGGATGCAGCGCCTGACGTTCCCCGACGAGCGGGTCCAGACGCTGGTGCGCGGGGTGACCCGTATCCACGTCGTGGAGGAGGCCCGGCATGTGCGCTACGCCCGTGAGGAGCTGCGCCGCCAGATGCTGACGGCTCCCCGCTGGTCCCAGGAGTTCACCCGCGTCACCTCCGGGGAGTTCGCCCGGGTGTTCTCCGTGGCCTTCGTGAACCCCGAGGTCTACACGAACGTCGGCCTGGACAGGCGGGAGGCCATGGCCCAGGTCAAGGCCAGCGGACACCGCCGCGAGGTCATGCAGAACGGGGCCAGGCGGCTGACCGACTTCCTGGACGACATCGGCGTGCTCCGGGGCGCGGGCCGGCGGCTGTGGAAGTCGTCGGGGCTGCTGGCCTGAGCGGCGGAAGTCGCCGGGCCTGCCGGCCTGAACAATGGGGCGGGCGGGGGACCGGTCCGGTGGCCGGTCCCCCGCCCGGGGAAAGCCGTCGGCAGGCCCCGGCCGCCGGGAGGAATCCGGTGGACCGCTCGGGGGAAGCCGACGGCCGGGACCGGCCGTCCGGAAGGGTCCGGTGGCCGGTCCCCGCCCACCGGGGCCGGTGGCCGCTTTCGTCCGGATACGTGCGTCACACCCTGGCGGCTACCCTGCACCCATGACCCCCTCCGCGCCCGCCTACCGCCGCCTCAGCGTCGAGGAACGCCGAAGCCAGCTCCTCGAGGCGGCACTCTCCCTCTTCGCGCACCGCGCGCCCGAGGACGTCTCGCTGGACGACGTGGCGGAGGTGGCGGGGGTGTCCCGGCCGCTGGTGTACCGGTACTTCCCGGGCGGCAAGCAGCAGCTGTACGAGGCCGCGCTGCGGTCCGCCGCCGAGGAGCTCCGGAACTGCTTCGACGAGCCCCGCGTCGGCCCGACCCCGCCCCGGCTCGCCCGCGCCCTGGACCGCTATCTGGCGTTCGTCGACGAGCACGACGCCGGGTTCAGCGCGCTGCTCCAGGGCGGCAGCGTGGTGGGCACCTCCCGTACGACCGCCATCGTGGACGGCGTACGGCGCACCGCGGCCGAGCACATCCTCAGCCATCTGCGGGCCACCGACCCCGGGCCCCGGCTGCGGATGACGGTGCGCACCTGGATCACGGCCGTGGAGGCGGCCTCGCTGATCTGGCTCGACGAGGGCAAGCAGCCGCCCGCGCAGGAGCTGCGGGACTGGCTGGTCGAGCAGTTCTTCGCGATGCTCACGGTGACCGCGCGCACGGACGCGCGCACCGCCGCGATCGTGGCCGCGCTCAGCAGCCCCGATGCCTGACACTTGAGCCGTGAAGAGCGAAGACACCCCGTTCGAGGGCGGGCCGCTGGACGGCCGCGTGCTGCCGGTCCTGCTCGGCATGACCGGGCACCCGCCAAAGACGTACCGCGTCCCCGTGCCCGACCTGGCCGGAGGCGGCCCGACCGTGCTGGTCTACCGTCGCGTACCTCGGCGCGAGGGCCGGCCCGTCGGGCTGCGCGACCGGTGGAAGTACCTCTACGACCCGCAGGGCGACCTGGGCGGCGGCCGGCGGAGGTGGCCCTGGTCGAAGCCACACGCCACGCCGGGCGGCAAACCGGAAGACACCCACGGGTGACGGCATTGCGCCGCCTCGCCGACACCCGGCGCGCGAACCCCTGAGGACCCGTCCCATGCTCGCGGTGCGGAGCGAGACCGCTCCCCACGCACCGGAGGTGATGACGTGTCAGGAAGCCTTCTGCGACTGGTTTGTACGGCCGCGGCGGCGGTGGCGGCCCAGGCCGTCCTCGTGGCCGCCCCCGCGGCGGCCGCCCCGGAGCCGGACCCCGTCGTCGCGGACCGCCCGGTGGCCGAGCTGCTGACGGACCTCAGGCGGCTGTACCGGGAGGCCGAGAAGGCGACCGAGACCTACAACGCCACCGAGGAACAGCTGAAGCGGCAGCGCGCGGAGGTCACCCGGCTCGACGGCGAACTGGCCCGCGCCCGGCTCTCCCTGCACGACAGCCGGGGCGCCGCCGGACGGCTGGCCCGCCAGCAGTACCAGAACAGCACCGACATCTCGCCGTACCTACGGCTGCTGCTGGCCCGCGACCCTCAGCACGCGCTCGACCAGGGCCATGTGATCGGCCGCCTCGCCCGCGGCCGCGCCGAGGCGGTAGGCCGCCTCACCGGAACCGAGCGCAGGGCCGACGAGCTGGCCCGCGAGGCACGCGAGGCGCTGGACCGCCGGCTCACCCTGGCGGCCGACAGCAGGAAGCAGCGCGACGACGTGACCGGCCGCCTGAACGACGTGGAGGAACTCCTCGCCTCCCTCACGCCCGAACAGCTCGCCGCCCTGGCCGACTTCGAGAAGCGGGACATCGACAAGGCGCAGCAGCAGGTGATGTCCGCCCCGGGCGCGCCCGGCACCGCTCCTCCGGAGCCCACCCGGGCGGGCGACGCGGCGTTGCGGTACGCCGTGCAGCAGATCGGCAAGCCGTACGAATGGGGCGCCGAGGGCCCGGGCACGTACGACTGCTCGGGCCTGACCTCCGAGGCCTGGGCGAGCGCGGGCACCCCCATCCCCCGCACCAGCCAGGAACAGTGGGCCCGCCTCCCCCACATCCCCCTGAGCGCCCTGCGCCCCGGCGACCTGGTCGTCTACCACCCCGACGCCACGCACGTCGCCCTCTACCTGGGCGCAGGCATGATCGTCCACGCCCCACGCACAGGCGAACGCATCACGGTGGCCCCGATCGCCACCCTCCCGATCCTCGGCGCGGTAACACCCCAGGCCCGGCAACCGAACCCTCTTTAGGGGCGCGGACGACGACGCGATCGCTAAAGGGGCGCGGGGAACTGCGCAATCTTTAGGGGCGCGGGGAACGACGCGATCGCTGAAGGGGCGCGGGGAACTGCGCAAACAGGGGCGCGGGGAACTGCGCGAACACCACAACGTGCCCGCACGAACACCCACACCCCCGCCATCTCCATCCGCGCTCAGCCCAGGGACGCCAGATACGCCCCGGTCTTCTCCGGCTCGTAGAAGAAGTTCTCGAAGTCCGCCGGATCGTTGAAACCGTTGACGAACCGATCGGCGGCAGCCGGAATCTGCCCGGCGGCCCCGATCAGGTTCAGGACATGCTCCGGCGGCGGAGCCAGCATCGCGTTGGTCCACTTCACCACATGCTGCGCCGTCGACCAGTACCGCTCGAACGCCCCCCGCATCCACTCCTCGTCGAACTCCTTCTCCCCGTGCTCCAGGATCGCCGCGAGATACGCGGCGGCGCACTTGGACGCGGAGTTGGAACCCTGCCCGGTGATCGGGTCGTTCGCCACGACGACGTCGGCGACACCCAGCACCAGCCCGCCACCCGGCAGCCGCCCGACGGGGTTGCGCACGGTGGGGGCGTAGCGCCCGGCCAACGTGCCACCTGCGTCGGTCAGTTCGACCTTCGTGGCCCGCGCGTACTCCCACGGCAGGAACTTCTCCATGAGTTCCAGGGTCAGGGAGAGGTGCTCCGCGGGGTCCTTGACGCCCTGGAAGACGTCCAGCGGGCCGCCGGGCACGCCCTCCCAGAAGAGGATGTCGGCCCGCCCGGAGTTGGTGAGGGTGGGCATGACGAACAGCTCACCGACCCCGGGGACGAGGTTGCAGCGCACCGCGTCGTACTCGGGGTGCTCGGGGCGCGGCCCGAGCCCGTGGACGTAGGCGACCGCGAGGGCGCGCTGCGGCTCGGTGTACGGGGAGCGCGAGGCGTCCCGGCCGAACATCTGGACCAGCTCGCCCTTGCCCGCCGAGACCAGGACGAGGTCGTAGGCGCGGGAGAAGTAGTCGAGGTCGGAGACGGCGGCGCCGTGGATGACGAGCTGGCCTCCGCGCTGGGCGAAGGTCTCCATCCAGCCGGACATCTTCACCCGCTGGTCGACCGACTGCGCGTACCCGTCGAGCCTGCCGACCCAGTCGATCGCGCGCTGCGAGGGGCCGGGGTCGAAAGAACCGGGGGCGGCCACCGAGACGCCGAGGCCCTCGATCCTCGGGGCCTGCGACTCCCAGAAGTTCAGCTCCAGATCACGCTCGTGCTGGAGCGCCGTGTGGAACATGCACTGCGTCGACATCACCCGGCCGGACCGGATCTCGTCCGCGGTCCGGTTGGACATCAGGGTGACCTCGTACCCGTGCGACTGGAGGCCGAGGGCGAGCTGGAGACCGGACTGACCGGCTCCGACGACGAGTATCTTCCGCATGCGGGTGCTGTCTCCTACTCGGGGGTTTCGTCGAGCGCGTGGCCGACGAGGGCCAGAAGGGTCTCGATCGCCGAGATCCGGCGCCGGGCGTCCATGATCATGACAGGTACGTGCGGAGGGATGGTGAGGGCCTCGCGCACGTCCTGCGGTTCGAACAGCTCGGTGCCGTCGAAGTGGTTGACGGCGACGACGTACGGCATGCCGCAGCTCTCGAAGTAGTCGAGCGCGGGGAAGCAGTCCTTCAGCCGCCGGGTGTCGGCGAGCACGACCGCGCCGATCGCGCCGCGCACCAGGTCGTCCCACATGAACCAGAACCGCTGCTGACCCGGTGTGCCGAACAGGTAGAGCACCAGGTCGTCGTCGAGCGTGATCCGGCCGAAGTCCATCGCCACGGTGGTGCTGAGCTTGCCGGGCGTGGCGGTGAGGTCGTCCGTGTCCTCGCTCGCCTCGGTCATCAGCGCCTCGGTCTGCAGGGGCGTGATCTCCGAGACGGCGGTGACGAGGGTGGTCTTGCCGACGCCGAAGCCGCCGGCCACGACTATCTTGGTGGCTATGGGGGCACGGGTGCGGTCCGTCTGCCAGGATTTCAGGTTCTCGTCCTCGTCGACGAGAGGGGCGACGCCCAAGGAGGCGGCGTCAGAGACGACGGAGTCCACTCAGCACCCTTTCGAGCAGTGCGCGGTCCGGCCGGCCCGTGCCGTGGCCGGTACCTGTGCCGTACACCCGGATCTTTCCCTGGTCCGCGAGGTCGCTCAGCAGCACGCGGACCACGCCGAGCGGCATCTTCAGCAGCGCGGCGATCTCGGCCACCGTGCGCATACGGCGGCACAGTTCGACGATGGCCCGCAGCTCGGGCATGACCCGGGTGCTGAGCGAACCGTTCGTCAGTTCCCTGCGCTCCGGCGGCGCCTCCAGCGCGGCCGTGCTCGCGACGAACGTCTCGACGAGCAGCACATGGCCGAAGCGGGTACGGCCGCCGGTCAGCGAGTAGGGGCGCACGCGGGCGGGTTTGCGGTCCCCGCCGCGGACGGGGAGGCGGGTGCGCGGGACGTCCGCGGTCATCGGGCACTCCCGGCGGTCTCGGACTCCAGGGACCTGCGCAGCTCGTTGCGGAGCTCGGGGGTCAGCACATGTCCGGCGCGGCCCACGAACAGAGCCATGTGGTAGGCCACCACGCTCATGTCGCAGTCCGCGGAGCCGTGCACACCGAGCAGGGAGCCGTCGCTGATCGACATCACGAAGAGGCTGCCCTCCTCCATGGCGACCATGGTGTGCTTGACGCCGCCGAAGTCCATCAGCCGGGCGGCGCCGACGGTGAGGCTGCCGATACCGGAGACGACGGTGGCCAGGTCGGCGGAGGAACCCCGCGGGCCGGTGGGCCTGCCCTCGGGCACCTGGCGGGCCGCCTCCGACCTCCCCGGGTCGGAGGAGAGCAGCAGTAGTCCGTCGGAGGAGACCACGGCGACGGAGAGGATGCCGGGCACCTCCTCGACCAGGTTGGTCAGCAGCCAGTGCAGATTGCGGGCCTCACTGCTCAGACCGAAGGTACTGGGCGCGGTCAACTGCTTGCCTCCTCGACTGTGCCCCCCGTGGCTTCATCGGCTTGTGCTTCTCGTGCGGTTCCTGCGGCAGAGGTTGTCGTCCGGACAGTGGGCTCGGCGATCTCGGCCTGCACGTCGCGGTAGCCGGCCTCCGCCCCCCGGCGGAAGCCGCCGAGACGGCGGCGCAGGGCGTCGGCGTCCACGGACGTGCCTCGCTGGCGGGGGGCCTGGGCGGGGGCGCTGATCCGCGGGGTCCGCTTGGGCAGGCCCTTGTCGGTGAGCTGCTCCTCCTGCTCGTCGGGCACGCGCTCGTGCGTGGTGGGCTCGTCGGGGGCCGGAGCCGTGACCGGGAGCTCGGCGAGATCCTGCGGCGCGGGTGCCGGTGCGGACGCGGGTGCCGGGACGGACGGCTCGACCGGCTCGGCGGACGCGGATGCCGGGACGGACGGCTCGACCGGCTCGGCGGACGCGGATGCCGGGACGGACGGCTCGACCGGCTCGGCGGACGCGGGCACGACGGCCGGGCGCGCGGCGCGTGCCTCCGAAGCCGGCGGCCGCTCGGGCTCCTCCGGCAGGACGATCGGCGCCATCAGCTCCATGGTCGTCTCGGAGGGCGACTCCGGCAGCGGCTCCCGGGACCCGGCGGCCCCGGCGTCCACGGCCTCCGCGGTGCCGGCGTCGTCAGCGGTGTCCGTCGTGTCCGCGGTATCGGCCGTGTCCTCGGTCTCCGCCACGGCCCGCTCCGCCAGCCGCACCAGCGGGTCGCCGCCGTCCGCCGTCCGGCCGGGCAGGACGTTGGAGTTGGCCTCCGCGTCCGCGCCCGGCAGGGAGAAGGACAGGGAGCCGCCGGAGGCGGGGGCGCTGCTGGGCACCGCCGCGTGCGGGGCGGCCGCCAGCAGGGAGGTCGGTACGACGACGACCGCCGCGACACCGCCCTGCTTCTGGTCGCGCAGCTGCACGCGGATGCCGTGGCGGTGGGCCAGGCGGGCGACGACGTAGAGGCCGAGCCCGAGACCGTCCTCGCCCTCCTGGTCGTACGGGGTCTCCGGGTCGAACTCGGCGAGGCGGGAGTTGAGGCGGCCCAGGCGCTCGTCGGCCATACCGATGCCCTCGTCCTGGACGGAGAGCATGACCTCGCCGTTCTCCAGCAGCCAGGCGGAGATCTCGACGGGCAGGTCGGGCGGGGAGAACGAGGTGGCGTTCTCCATGAGTTCGGCGAGCAGATGGCTCAGGTCGTCCGCGGCGAAGCCCGCCACATGGGCGTGCGGGGGCAGCGCGGCGATCCGGACCCGCTCGTAGCGCTCGATCTCGCTGACCGCGGCGCGGACGACGTCGACGAGCGGGACGGGGTGCGCGCTCTGCTGGACGTGCTCGGTGCCGGCGAGGACGAGGAGGTTCTCGCTGTGGCGGCGCATGACCGTGGCGAAGTGGTCCAGCTTGAACAGCGTGGCGAGGCGGTCCGGGTCCTGCTCGCGCTCCTCCAGGCCCTCGATGACGGCCAGTTGCCGCTCGACCAGGCCCAGCGTGCGCAGGGCGAGGTTGACGAAGGTGGAGCCGATGCTGCCGCGCAGCCGTTCCAGCGCGGCGGCGGAGTCGGCCAGTTCGGTGCGCAGGCCCTCGCGGGCGTCTGCCATCTTCTGGCGCTGGCCGACCAGGTGCTTGCGGTCGGACTCGAGGGTGGCGATGCGCTCGTGGAGCGCGGCCGCGTGGGCGTGCAGGGCGTTGACGGACCGCACGACCTGGGCGAACTCGTCGTTGCGGCCGGTGAACCTGACCGGTTCCTCGGCCGCCGGGTCCGCCGCCTCGGCCAGCCGCCTGGAACCGAGGCGCAGCACGGCGAGCGGGCGGGTGAGCGTGCGGGCCATGGCGGTGGCGATACCGACGGCGAGCAGCATCAGGGCGCCCAGGACCGCGATGCGGATCTCCAGCGCGGTGACGTCGTCGTCGCGCAGCCGGGAGAGGTCCTCGACGCGCTGGTTGTAGAGGGCGGACTCCACGCCGCGCATGGTCTCGACGCGGGCCGACAGGGCGGCGTCGAGCTTGTCGGGGCTGGTGCGGAGTTCACCGTCGGAGAGCGTGGGCTCGTCGGTGAGCTTGGCGAGGTACTTCTCGGCGTTGTTGACCTCGGGGCCGGTGACCGTGGACTCGTAGGACGAGCGGGCCTTGGCGGTGGCCGTGTCCTGGAAGTCGGCGAGAGCGGCGTCCGAGCGCAGCCGGGCCAGCTGGGCGGCAGCGGTGAGCGCGTCGCGCTGCTCGGCGTCGGTGGAGACCTGCTCCTCGACGTTCAGGCCCGTGACCGGGTCGTAGGTCGTCTCGGTGGTGCTCGGCACGTCCAGCGCGGCGAGCAGCAGCCCGCGGGCGGCGGCGGCCTGCTGGACGGCGGAGTCCAGCTCGGCGAGGGCGTAGGTGCCGGAGCCGGCCCGGGGCGGGAGCTGCTCGGCGAGGTCCTCGGCGAGGCGGTGCAGCTCGGCGACGGCGGCGGAGTAGGCGTCGTGCGTCTCGAGAGCGCTGCTCTTGCCGGTGAGGGCCGCTCTGCGCAGCGCGGCGATGCCGTCCAGGTCCTCCCGCAGCGCGGGCGGGATGTCGGTGTCGGCGCGCAGTTCCTCCACCTGCCGGTCGACCCGGGCGCTGCGCTGTTCCGAGGGCGCCTTGTCCTTCGGGCGTCCCGCCGCGACGAACGAGGTGACCTCGTCGCGCTCGTCCGCGAGCGAGTGGGCGAGCGTGAGCGCGTCCCGGGTCTGCCCGGCGAGTGTCACCAGGTCCTGGGTGTCCTTCAACTGGCCCGAGGCGGCGAGCACGGAAGGCGCTCCCGCTCCGGCGATCGCGGCGGCCACTACGGTCACGGCGACGATCAGCCGGTTGCGTACGTGGGTGGGCCGCCCCTTGCCGACCGGGGTGCCGGGCCGCTGCTCCGGTCCTCCTTCGGGGGCCGTCTGCCTGCCTGTGCGCCGAGGCCGCGTCTTCTGCACCGGTGCTCGCAATCCTGTACTCGTGTACTCATGGGCCCCGGTGACGCTCCGTCAATCGGTGCAACTGGTGCGCGCACACCGGGTTACGGCTCCAGACCCTCCCAGTGGCGGTGGGCAGTGGTCGCGCATCACCAGCCCCGCCACTCGAAGGAGTGAACATCGGAGGGGAGTTGGCGGGCAAGTTCCCGGGACCGGCGCGAAGGCCCCGTGCCGCGCGCCGGTTGGACGTGGACGGCGGGCTTTGACAGGATTCGCCACCACGCATTGCCGGAGTGCGGTATTCCACCCCAAACCCGGCGCCTGACCTGCGCCGGTGCGTCGATTCCCGGCCGTGTGCCAGCCTTTTGCGAAGGACGTGAAGGGCTCGTGCAGACTGGCCGGATGCGAACCGAACTTGCCTCGGAGCCCGGCGACCGGACCCGCCCCAACGAGGACTTCGCGAGTGTCGGCACACCCGCCTGCGGACAGGGCGGTGCGCTGGTCGTGCTGGACGGCGTGACACCGCCGAGGGGCGGCACGGGGTGTCTGCACACCGTCCCCTGGTACACGGCACGCCTGGGCGGCGCGCTGACCGAACTGACCGTTTCACTCCCGGATGTCCCCCTCGCCGAGGCGCTTTCCCGCGCCCTCACGCGTACCGCCGAGGCCCATGCGCACACCTGTGACCTTTCTCACCCCCGTACCCCTCAGGCCACGGTGGTCGTCACGCGCTGGAGCGTGGACACGCTGGAGTACCTGGTCCTTTCCGACTCGGCGCTGCTGCTGGAGTCGCCCGACGGCACGGTCACCCCGGTACTGGACGACCGTCTGGACCGTCTGCCGCGCGATCTGCTGGTCTCCGACGAGGTCGCCGACGCCCGGGCCCGCAACAGGGAGGGCGGCTTCTTCACCGCCGCCGCCGACCCCTCGGTGGCCTCCCGTGCCGTCACGGGCACGCTCCCCCGCGCGGAGGTCCGCGCGCTGGCCGCGCTCACCGACGGGGCGGCCCGCTGGACCGAGCGGTTCCACGAGGGCGACTGGACGGACCTGTTCACCTACCTCCGCAAGCAGGGCCCGAGAGCGCTCGTGGAGCGCGTACGGGAGCTGGAGCGGGCGGACGCGGAGCGGCGGACGTCCCCGCGCCGCGGCAAGACGCACGACGACGCGACGGTGGTGTACGCGGAACTCTGACCGAGGCCCCCGCACCGCCCCCACCGGGTGCGGCCAGCCCCCTCGCCGGGTCCTGCCGAGGACCGGCCGCCGTCCGAGGGCCCCGCCTACTTCTCCATCCCGCGGTTGAGCTGACGGAGCAGCCGGGCGAGTTCGGCGACCTCGTGCCGGTCCCAGTGGGCGAGCTTGCTGACGTAGCGGGCGCGGCGGGCCTCGCGGACCCGTCCGACCCGGGAGCGGCCCTCGTCGGTGAGACGGACCAGCCAGGCGCGGCCGTCGGCGGGGTCGGGTTCGCGGGCGATCAGGCCCAGTTCCTCCAGGGCGCGCAGCTGGCGGGACATGGTGGCCTTGCCGACGCCGATGTACGCGGCCAGGTCCGTGGCGCGCTGGCCGCCGCTCTCGTCGAGCCGTACGAGCAGGCCGTACGCCGAGGACTCCAGGTCCGGGTGGACCTCGCGGGCCATCTCGCCCTGGTTGGCGCGGGCGCGCCGCAGAAAGACCGTCAGCTCGCGTTCGAGGGCGAGGAACTCCTGGTCCACACCACTCGCCGAGGCGGCGGTTTCCCCATGGCGCCCGCCGCCGTTTGCGTGCTCGTGCACGTCAGCACCCCTGCTCCGGTTTCCCGATCCTGAAAGTTTCCGCCCATGGCGACCATCGCCGCAGCTCGACCAGTATTTCGCAGGCGTAGACCAACGGCGGCATCCGGAGGCCCTTCCCTCAGCGTGGTCTACGTGCGTAGCTTCGTCGCGAGGCAGATTCTGGCATGCCCACGCCATGCCAGGCGGTTCTCCCCCACCGGGCACCACCGAGTCTCGAAAGGCATCACCATGCCCGTGCACAGACCCGGAAACACCCGCTCCAGGCGCCTCACGCTCGCCGGAGCCCTGCTCGCGGTCCTCTCCCCGCTCCTCGCCACACCGTCCTCGGCGGCCGAGGTGCCCCCGCGCGGCTCGGCCCACATGGGCATGGGCGTCATCCCCCACGACGGCCAGGGCGGCACCCCCGTCGGCAGGGCCGCCCAGACCGAGGGCGTCGACGTCAGCAGCCACCAGGGCAACGTCGCCTGGCCGACCCTGTGGAGCAGCGGGGTCAAGTGGGCCTACGTCAAGGCGACCGAGGGCACGTACTACCGGAACCCCTACTTCGGCCAGCAGTACAACGGCTCGTACGACGTCGGAATGATCCGCGGCGCGTACCACTTCGCCACCCCGGACACGGCGGGCGGCGCGGCCCAGGCGAACTACTTCGTCGACCACGGCGGCGGCTGGTCCCGCGACGGCAGGACGCTGCCCGGCGCGCTCGACGTCGAGTGGAACCCGTACGGCGCCGCCTGCTACGGCAAGTCGGCCTCGGCCATGGTCACCTGGATCCGTGACTTCCTGAACCAGTACCGGGCCCGCACCGGCCGGGACGCGGTCATCTACACGGCGACCAGCTGGTGGAAGCAGTGCACGGGCAACTACGCCGGCTTCGGCGCGGCGAACCCCCTGTGGATCGCCCGCTACGCGACCGCCGTCGGCGAACTCCCCGCGGGCTGGGCGTACCAGACGATGTGGCAGTACACCTCCACCGGCCCCACGGTGGGCGACCACAACAGGTTCAACGGGGCCCTGGACCGCGTCCAGGCGCTGGCGCTGGGCTGATCCGGGCAGGCCGGAGGCCCGGGCCTCCCTCACGGGGCCCGGGCCTCCTGTTTCCCGCGACACCTCCCCCGGGGCTTGACGCCTGGGAGGTGCCCCCTACGCCGCCACGGGAACCCCGGGCGCCGCACCGCTCGTGGCGGGCGCTAGCGCCAGTTCGAGGACCTGGCGGACGTCGGTCACGGCGTGGACGTCGAGCTTGTCCAGCACCTCGGCCGGGACGTCGTCCAGGTCGGCCTCGTTGCGCTTGGGGATCACGACGGTCGTCACCCCGGCGCGGTGGGCGGCGAGCAGCTTCTGCTTCACCCCGCCGATCGGCAGGACCCGCCCAGTCAGGGACACCTCACCGGTCATGGCCACGTCCGTCCGCACGAGCCGTCCGCTCAGCAGGGAGGCCAGCGCGGTGGTCATCGTGACACCGGCGCTCGGCCCGTCCTTCGGGACCGCGCCCGCGGGGAAGTGGATGTGCACCCCGCGGTCCTTGAGATCGCCGACCGGCAGCTCCAGCTCGGCCCCGTGGGAGCGCAGGAAGGACAGCGCGATCTGCGCCGACTCCTTCATCACGTCACCGAGCTGACCGGTCAGGGTCAGCCCCGCCGCCCCGGTCTCCGGGTCGGCCAGCGAAGCCTCGACGAAGAGCACGTCCCCGCCCGCGCCGGTGACCGCGAGCCCGGTCGCCACACCCGGCACGGCGGTACGCCGCTCCGCCGGGTCCTGCGCCGACTCCGGCACATGGTGCGGCCGCCCGATGAGACCGCGCAGCTCACCCTCGCCGATGGTGAAAGGCAGCTCCCGCTCGCCCAGTTCGTGCTGGGCCGCGACCTTGCGCAGCAGCCGCGCAATGGACCGCTCCAGGGTGCGTACGCCCGCCTCACGGGTGTACTCCCCGGCCAGCTTGCGCAGCGCGCCCTCCTCCAGGACCACCTCGTCCTTGTCCAGCCCGGCCCGCTCCAGCTGGCGCGGGAGCAGGTGGTCACGGGCGATGACGACCTTCTCGTCCTCGGTGTAGCCGTCCAGCCGGACCAGCTCCATGCGGTCGAGCAGGGCCTCGGGGATGGCCTCCAGCACGTTGGCGGTGGCGAGGAAGACGACGTCCGACAGGTCCAGCTCCACCTCCAGGTAGTGATCCCGGAAGGTGTGGTTCTGAGCCGGGTCCAGCACCTCCAGCAGGGCCGCGGCCGGGTCGCCCCGGAAGTCGGAACCGACCTTGTCGATCTCGTCGAGCAGCACGACCGGGTTCATCGAACCGGCTTCCCTGATCGCCCGCACGATCCGCCCGGGCAGCGCGCCCACATAGGTACGCCGGTGCCCACGGATCTCGGCCTCGTCGCGCACGCCGCCGAGGGCGACCCGGACGAACTTCCGCCCCATCGCATGGGCGACGGACTCTCCGAGACTCGTCTTTCCGACCCCCGGAGGCCCCACCAGAGCCAGCACGGCCCCGCCACGCCGCCCACCGACGACGCCCAGGCCCCGCTCACCACGCCGCTTGCGCACGGCGAGGTACTCGGTGATGCGCTCCTTCACGTCCTCCAGACCGGCGTGCTCGGCGTCGAGCACGCCCTTGGCGCCCTGGATGTCGTACGCGTCCTCGGTGCGCTCGTTCCAGGGCAGCTCGAGAACGGTGTCGAGCCAGGTCCTGATCCAGGAGCCCTCGGGCGACTGGTCGCTGGACCGCTCCAGCTTCTCGACCTCCTTGAGAGCGGCCTCGCGGACGTTCTCCGGGAGATCGGCGGCCTCGACCCGGGCGCGGTAGTCGTCGGACTCCTCGCCCTCCTTCTCCCCGTTCAGCTCACGCAGTTCCTTGCGGACGGCCTCCAGCTGCCGGCGCAGCAGGAACTCGCGCTGCTGCTTGTCGACGCCTTCCTGGACGTCCTTGGCGATCGTCTCGGCGACGTCCTGCTCGGCGAGGTGGTCACGTAGCTGCTGGGTGGCCAGCTTCAGCCGGGCGACCGGGTCGGAGGTCTCCAGCAGCTCGACCTTCTCCTCGATGGACAGGAAGGGCGAGTATCCGGAGTTGTCGGCGAGGGCGGAGACGTCGTCGATGGCCTGGACCCGGTCGACGACCTGCCAGGCGCCCCGCTTCTTCAGCCAGGTGGTGGCGAGGGCCTTGTACTCCTTCACCAGCTCACCGACATGACCGGGCAGCGGCTCGGGCACCTGTTCGTCGATCCGGGTGCCCTCCACCCACAGGGCACGGCCGGGCCCGGTCGTGCCCGCCCCGATCTTCACACGCCCCCGGCCGCGGATCAGCGCACCCGGGTCACCGTCGGCCAGCCGGCCGACCTGTTCCACGGTGCCGAGCACACCCGTGCCCGCGTACGTCCCGTCGATCCGCGGCACCAGGAGCACCCGGGGCTTCCCGGGTTCGTTCCGCGCGGCGGCCTGCGCGGCCTCCACCGCGGCCCGTACATCCGTGTCATTGAGGTCCAGCGGAACCACCATCCCGGGCAGCACGACCTCGTCGTCGAGCGGCAGCACGGGCAGGGCGAGCGGTGTGGACTCAGCAGCCATGATCTCCCCTTCGGCAGTCAAGTTGAGTTACACCGACTCAATGCACGAAGGCGCCCGGATGTTCCCACCCCCTTGTTCGCCCTCAGCGATCACACCCACCACACCAGCACCCCCACCTACCCTGAACAACAAGTAACACCCAAACTCAACAAGTACCCATTACACACAATCGGGGGAAACGATGAACAGGACGATCCACTCCTGGATCGACGGCTGGGTGATGTCACGCGGGGCGGCACGGCCGGTCACGGAACCCTGGGGCTGGACGATCGACGTGGGCCGGCCCGACCACGTCACCCGTCACGTCCTCGGCGAGACGGGTGACGCCGTGGACGAGCGGACGGTCCGCGAGGTGGCGGAGTCGGTGACGGGCGCCGGGGTCTGGCTCAAGGCGTTCCGCGACCCGGCGGAGACGGGGCCCTGGCTGGGCGCCGACTGGTGGATCGACCCGGAGCCCGGCTACCTGATGACGATTTCGTTGCAAGAGTCGCAAAAGGCACCTGAACCGGCCCCCTCCGGCCACCGGCTCCGCGTCTGGACGTCCGCCGGAGTGACCAGGGCGATGATCACGGCCTCCGACGGCTCCCTCGCCGCCCGCGGCCAGATCGCGGTCACCGGCCCGACCGCCGTCGCCGACCAGATCGAGACGACCCCCGCCCATCGGCGCAAGGGCCTCGCCTCCCTGATCATGCGCACGCTCCAGCGCACCGCCGCGCACCAGGGCGCCGACCGGGCGATCCTCGCCGGCACCCCGGCGGGCCGGGCCCTCTACGAGTCCCTGGGCTGGACCACGGAGGCGCCCCTGACCAGCGCGAGGTTCCTTGGAGCGGGGGGTGGGGCACGGCGGTGAGGCCCGCGTTCGCCGAGGCTTGGGCGTGTCACAGCTCGGCGTCAGCGACGTACCGCCCGGCGGTTGCTGAGGGGCGGGGCGGCGCGCAACTCGGCGCGACGAGGTGCCGCCACGCCCACCCGTGCCGCCCCTGGCGGCACGCATGCCCGCGGCTAGGCGCGGCGCGCAGCCCGCGGCGACGGGCGACGGGCGACGGGAAGCCGCGTACGGCGGCAAGGGGACGGGGCGGGGGGTGTCCGCCCGCAGCGGCCACGGACGAGGACGGAAGACGCGTACGACGCGCAGCGACCCACGGGCGGGGCCGTCAGCCGCGTACGGCGGCAAGGGGACGGGGCGGGGGGTGTCCGCCCGCAGCGGCCGCCGTCA